>NZ_DAOUCJ010000032.1 GCF_034432235.1 Thermoflexus sp.
GATAACCCTCCACCCCAACGGCCATGGCCTCCCGGATCAGCGCCTCGTCATCGTAGGCGCTGAGCAGCAGGATGCGGATCGGCCACCCGCGCCGCCGGATCTCCCGCGCGAGGGCGAGGCCATCGCGCCGGGGGAGGCGGATATCGAGGATGGCGACATCGGGCTGGAGCGTCTCCAGCATGGCAAGGGCGGTTTCCCCATCCCCGGCTTCGGCGACCACCTGAACCTCAGGCCGCCGCTCCAGCAGGGCCCGCAAGCCCAGGCGCAGCGGCGGATGATCATCCGCGACCAGAACGCGAATGGGCCCCATTCGGTTCACGCTCCATCCGGACTTGCGCCATTCAGCTTCAACTCAGGGAATCCGGATAGCTCCTTCCCCATAGGACCGCAGGGGATACCTTCGGTGTCCGCGGCAACCCCGGAAGCCCGCAGGACGAAATCAGCCGAGCGTCACCGGATCCGGAAAAGCCCGGCCGCCGCTTCGGCGTCCACCATCCACAGGATCCGCCCGGGGCCCGGGCGGACCCCCTGCGCGGGCCAGCGGAGGGGATCGAAAGGTCCCTCCCACACGGCCCGCAGGATCTCCGCTTTGCGCGCCCCGGTCACCAGGAAGACCACCCGACACGCCTGGTTCAGGATCGGCAGCGTCAGGGTCACCCGCGGTGGATCCGCTTCTGGCACGGCGGCCACCCAGCGCCTCTGCTCCGTCACCGCCGGATGAAAAGGGAAAAGGGAAGCCGTATGGCCATCCTCCCCCAGGCCCAGGAGGATCAGATCGAACCGCGGGGGCGCTTCCCGGAAAAACGTCCGCAGCAGGGCCTCATAGCGGACGGCGGCCGCCTCCGGATCCCCCTCGCATCGGATGGGATGGATCTGGTGGGGTGGAATGGGAACGTGCTGCAACATGGCCTCGTGCGCCATCCGGGCGTTGCTCCGGGGATCCTCGAAGGGCACGCAGCGCTCATCCCCCCAGAAGACGTGCACCGCCTCCCAGGGAACGGCCTCCCGGCATTCCGGGCGAGCGAGCCATTCATAGGCCCGACGCGGCGTCTGGCCCCCGGCAAGGGCCACGACGAACCGTCCGGCGCGCCGGGCGGCGCGCTGGGCGGCGCGGGCGAAAAGGGCCGCCGCAGCCCGGCTCAGCGCCTCCGCATCGGGGAAGACGCGGATCATCCGGGCGTGGCTCCCACGGGATCCAGGATGGTGGGGAGATCCCAGGATCGGCCGTCCCGGGCGATCAGCTCCTCCGCTGCCGGCGGGCCCCAGGTGCCGGCCGGGTAGTTGGGGAAATCCGCAGGCGGCCGGGCCGCCCAGGCCTCCAGGATGGGCTGGATCACCTCCCAGGCGGCCTCCACCCACGCCGCCTCCAGGGATTGGGTGGTGTCCCCGCGGATGAGATCCAGGAGCAGCGTCTCATACGCTTCCGGCGGACGGTTCCCGAACATCTCCTCATACAGGAAATGCATATCCACCGGCTGCAGCTGCATCACCGGGCCCGGGACTTTGGCCTGGAAGCGGAAGAGGACGCCTTCTGCGGGCTGCAGGCGCAGGATCAGGCGGTTGGGCTGCCAGGAGCGAACAGCAGACTCGGGGAACGCCCGGTGAGGCACCGGCCGGAAGGTGATGGAAACCTCCGAGGCCCGGACCGGCAGGCGCTTGCCAGTGCGCAGGTAGAAAGGGACCCCCTGCCAGCGCCAGTTGTCCACGAAGAGCTTGAGGGCCACGTAGGTTTCGGTGTTCGACCGTGGATCCACGCCAGGCTCCTCCCGATAAGCGGGCACCTCCTCTCCGGCCAGGCGGCCCCGCCCATACTGGCCGCGCACCGCGTAAACATCCACCTGATCCATCGAAATGGGACGGATGGCCCGCAGCACCTCGAGCTTCTTGTGATGGATCTCCTCCGGCGTGAGGGAGACCGGGGGCTCCATCGCGATCAGGCAGAGGAGCTGGAGGAGGTGGCTCTGGACCATATCGCGGAGGGCGCCGGTCTGGTCATAGTAGCCGCCCCGGTGCTCGACCCCCACGGTCTCGGCGACCGTGATCTGCACATGGTCGATATACTGACGGTTCCACACCGGCTCGAAGAAGGCGTTGGCGAAACGCAGGGCCAGGATGTTCTGGACCGTGTCCTTGCCCAGGTAGTGGTCCAGGCGGTAGATCTGGCTTTCCGTCAGAAACTGGCGCAGGCGCGCGTTGAGCCGGCGGGCGGAAGGCAGGTCGTGGCCGAAGGGCTTCTCGATCACCACGCGGTGGCGCGAGGGGTCCTTCACCAGGCCGGCCGCGCTCAGGTGGTCCACGATGGTCTCCGTGACGCCCGGAGGAACCGCCAGATAGAAGATATGATGGGTCACCTCCAGGTCCGCGCCATCCATGGTCTGGAGCCGCTGGCTCAGGGCCGCATAGAGGGCGGGGTCATCGTAGTCGCCCCGCAGATAGAAGAGGCGTTCCGCGAAGCTCATCCAGGTGGATTCATCCGGGCGATGGCGGGCAAAGCGCTGGACGCCGTCCAGAAGACGGGCGCGGAAGGACGCGTCGTCCATCGCGCTCCGCGCGATGCCGAGGATCGCCCAGCGCGCCGGCAGCCAGCCGTCGCGGTAGAGGTCGAAGAGGGCGGGGGCCAGCTTGCGCCAGACCAGGTCGCCGCTGGCGCCGAAGAGAACGAGGGCGATGGGCGGGTAAGAGACGGGTGGTTTCATCCTGAGCCGCCGGGTTCAGGTTTCGCAAGACATGATACCAGCGAGTCAGGCGCATGGCGCTGCGGCCAAGCAGCCTTTTTCACTGAAGGGGATCGTGGACGCAGGCCATATGCCCTGAATGGGCTTGAAGAATGGGGCTCCCCCTCGGCTTCCTGGTCCAGGCGTTCCCGCGGAGCATTTCTTCAGGTTTCCCCTTCGCATCGCCTGGCGCCCAACGGGTTTGCGGCGCTCTGGGAGAGCAGGCCCCTGGTGGTTTCCACAGGCTGGCCCCTGAGGAAAGACACAAGGGGGAACCTGTGGAAAATACGGTTGTGAAACCGAAGCGCGAAGGCTAAAATGAGGGTGACTTCCACAATCTCTAGATGGGAGGAATCCGATGAAGGCCCGCGACGCTATAAAGGGGGTTTTGGGGTTGATTCTACTAGGGATCTAGGTCACCGATCCAACAGGTCCGTTTGCTCAGGCGGACAGCCCTCTGCCTCCTTCACCTGCTCCGGTTGCGGAGGATCCTGGTGGTGGAGGTGGATGGCTGTGGGCTCAGATGATCGAGAAAGCGGATGGAAGCATAAACAAAACTTATCCAAGTTATTATTATCAAGGACAATATTATTGCGATAATGACGCTGATATTGATTATACGTTAGTATATAACATGAATTATGGGCAAAATCCCGATAGCTTGAGGTATTATTCAACAGATCGATTTATCATATGGTTTGGACCATCAGCTCTTAAGGGGTATTCGTATACTTGGGACAAGGTTCATGTTTGTGTTGGAACATTGATTGATTTATCTCCACTTTCTTCTTTGATGAATGCAGTCTACCTTCACCAATAAGGAGGAGTTTTACATGCATATTCTTTTATTCGGTATATTCTGGTGGTTATGGGGTGGTATTGTTTGGAATATTATATTTATTTTGCGGCTTGATCGATCATTGTTTGGAATAATCTACTGGGCTGGCATAGGTGGGGTGTGGACTTTGCTTAAAAGACGACGTCGGTTTCGCTATCCTCTTTGGTGGGGATGGTTTTTGGGTATTGGAGCCGGGATAAGTAGCGGGGCACTCTGGATGAGATGGGAGCGGCTCTTGCAGGATACTCTTAATGTTGAATTATTGGCATTATTGGAATTTGTATTGTTTGGATTGATGCTGGGCATTTTTCAAGGACCTCTCTTTTCTTCAAAAATCCTTTCTTGGAAAACAATAGCATGGGCTGCAGCTACCGCGTTGAGCTGGACTATCGGTGGCCTTATTCTGTGGATGATCGCTTCTCAGATTGGATATCTGTGTCCGGGATTTGATTGTTTCTCAGAATTTCACGAATCTATTCGTAAGATCTTATGGTGGATAATTGTGGCAATGACATTCATTGTAACAAGCAGTGTAATATCTTTGATTCAGGATATGATGATGCAGCGTTGGTCTGGATAGGGAAGCCATGTGTGAAAACTCCGTGCCTTCACACGAGTACCCGGATCTTCCTTTAAATTGTCATTAATCAAAAGGAGTTACGCAGTTGAGACCCGACTGGGTCATTTCCACTGCCATATATGGGGTATTTTGGCTGATCACTCTCCATATGTTAGAATTCCTTCCTGTCAACTGCGTAAGTCTTAATAGTTTTTCAGAGGGTCGCTTGTTCGCAGAAAGGGCAAAGCAAGGTCTCAAGCAGGCTGAAGGATCCGCTCCTCTTCACGGCCCGGTGGTGAGCAGGGCCTCGAACTCGGCGGCCGCATCCCGCAGGCGTCCTTTGCCCCACCACAGGCTGAAATCGGCCCACTGGGGATCCCAGTCCAGAAACCAGCAGAAGGCCTCCACCTGGGGCTCCCCCGCGACCACAGACCATGCCGCCGTCAACCATCCCCGCGGGTAGTTGTGCGCCGGAGGAACGCCTTCATCCGGTGTGTAGGTGTTGGACGATGTGATGTAAACAGGCCGCCCGCGGGTCGAGGGATATGCATTGATGATCTCCAACCAGTCATACAGCGCCTGGAATCCGACCCGTGCCCCCATGGCGTCCCGAAGGTCCAGACGCGGCTCCTCTGCCTCCGGATAGCCCGCGGCGCGGGCCGCCTCCGGCCGGCCAGGCACGTGCAGGGCGAAGCCATCCGGCCCGGGGTTCCACTGCCCCATCGCCGCCCTCGCCCGTGTGGTTTCATCGATGAAGGCCACCAGGGTGTTGAAGTAATTCAGCCAGGGGACGTCCACGCGGCCCCGCCGTTCCCCATCCTGATCCCGAACATAGGGCCGCACTGGCCCCACCAGGAGACGCGCCCGGGGGTTCGCCGCCCGGAGGACCGCGGCCGCGTTGTCGGTGCGGACCGGCGATTCGCCGTAGCCGTTGAAGACCCGGGCATACCAGGCCGGAGAGATCGGACGATCGGGGCTCATGCGGTTGCTCAGGGCCTCGTTGGGGCCGCTCCCCAGAAAATAGGCGTAGACCCCCTGAAGCCGTTCGTCCCGGCCCAGGCGCTCCAGATAGCGCAGATAGCGCGCCAGCCCTTCCAGATCCCCGGGAGGGGGAAGGGTCTGCCCCCGGTCGTAATCCACCCGCACCAGGACCCGCAGGCCGCGGCGCTGATGCCGGGCGACGCGGGCAGCCAGGGCGTTGATCCCCCAATCCGGGTCCTCCGCTCGTTGCGCGTAGGTCAGCTCCACGGCCCATCCAGCGCGCCCTTTCCAGTCCCGCTCAGGATGCGGGAAGACCAGGCCCAGCTTGGTGGGGATGGCGAGGGGTGCGGGGGTGGGCTCGGGATCTCCGAGCGCGAGACGCCCCCGCAGGCGGCATCCTTCGTGGCAATCCCGATAGAACGCCACCGTCACCGATCCGGCAGGCATCGGGAAGCGCCAGACCCAGCGCCAGAGCATGAGCTCCGGCCGGGCTTCGATTCGCTCCAGCGCGGCGGGCTCCCCGTTGACCGTGAGCAGGATATGGCCCCACGGAACCCGATCCTGAACCTCCACAATCACCGGATCGCCGGGTCGGGGCGCGGATGGGATCACCCGGAACTGAGGCCATGGCCCCTCGCGGTCCGGCCCGATGCGCACCGTCACTTCCCCCGAAGGGGTCAGAATCCCCAGCAGCAGGAGCAGCCCCGCGAGGAGCGCCCCGCCGCGCCAACGACGCAGCACCGAAAACCACTGGCCTTTCATTCGCTCCCCCGCCATGCGGGCAGCGTGAACCGGATTCGCGTGCCGGTTTCCCCTTCGACCCGGCTCTCGATCTCCAGGCTGGATCCGTGCTGACGGAGGATCTCGGCCACGATGGCCAGCCCCAGCCCGGCTCCGGGGCCCCCGGGAGCTTCCCCGCGATAAAACGGCTCAGTGACATAGGGGAGATGCTCGGCGGGGATCCCCGGGCCGGTGTCGCTCACTTCGCACCGCACGCCCCCAGGAACGGATCGGAGGGAGACAAGGATGCGATCGCCGGGTCGGCTATAGCGAATGGCATTATCCAGCAGGTTCAGAAAGACCTGCTTCAGCCGATCCGCATCCCCCTGAACCAGCGGCACCTCTTCCCCTACCTCAAGGCTCAGGGATTGCTGGCGGGCCAGAGCCTCCGGGAGCTTCTCCGCGATGGCGGCCTCCGCCACGGCTACGATGGAGAGGGGATGAACGATCAGCGGCTCCCCGATGATCAGACGGCCCAGCTCCAGCACACTGTGGACCATGCGGAGCATGCGACGGGTTTCCTCCTCCAGGATGCGCATGGACTGGGAACGGATTTCCGGAGCGATCGCGGGGAGTTTAAGGACTTCCAGATGGGTCAGCATGGTCGCCAGGGGCGTTCGAAGCTCGTGGGCCAGACCGGTCAACAGGCGGCGCAGCTTCTCCAGGCCCCGATGGCTTTCCCTCGCATCCGCCACCAGGACCCAGAAGGCGTCTTCCATGGGAACAACCCACCAGCGCAGGGCCTGGCCTCCGGCGAGGACCAGGAAACGGGAGCGCCCCACCCCTCTGGCCTGCGCCGCCCGAACATCTTCCTCCAGAAAGGGTCGCCATTCCGCATCCGGCAGGAGGCCGGAGGCCGCGGGAAGCCCCAGCCACTGGCGTGCGAGCGGGCTGGCCGCCGTGTAGCGCCCATCCGGGCGCACGCGCAGGAAACCGAGCGATGCCCGATCCATCTGTAAAAAGGCGCGCCGGGCGGATTCCCGAGCGGACCATCGGCCTAGCATAAAGGCCAGCGTCAGGAGGAGGGCCAGAGCGAGCCATACCAGCCGCAGGTCCACCGTCCACATCCGACGCTTCCCTCATCGCCCATACCGCCCGGTGAGACGCCCAACGGCCCGCACATGCCCATGCAGCGCCTGTTCCACCTGGGCCGGGCTGGCCCCTGGAGGGAGGTCCGGGACGCTGTCGAGGGCGTAGAGGACGAACCGATACCGGTGAGCTGGCCCAGGAGGCGGGCATGGACCCCCATATCCGATGCGCCCGAAGTCGTTTCGTCCCTGCTTCCCGATACCCTCCACCTCCGGCTCCCGCGGGATGCCCTCCGGGAGCTCCGTCCGGTCGAGCGGGATCGCATACAGCACCCAGTGAATGAACCGTCCGCCAGGCGCATCGGGATCGTCAACGATCAGGACCAGGCTTCGGGCACCCGGTGGAGGGGGCTCCCAGCGCAGCGGGGGCGAGCGGTCCGGCCCATCACAGGTGTATTCGCGGGGGATCGCTTCTCCCTCCGCGAAAGCGGGGCTCCGAAGGCGCAGATCCGGAAGCCCGCTTTCGGAGACGGGCGACCCCGCGGGAGGGGTTTGGGCTTGAGGCCCCGGGGCGGTCACGCCGCAACCGAGCGCGAGCGTCAGCAGCCATGCCATCCCCAGCACCACAGCACAACGGCGCATTCCTGTCCTCCTGGAAGGCGGAGCACGCCCGTATGCCAGAACATGTCCGACGCTTCCGGCTCCCCCTCACCCAAGGGTCTCTCCCCCCAGGCTCCGGGAGCAGTCCGGGGTATCTCCAGCGCCCTTCCCAATTGTAAGAGAATTCCCCCCCTCGGGCGATCGGTCGCCTCCAGCGAATCCGCTTCGCAGGCCCCGAGACCGCCTGGTTGCCCCCCAACCGTCCAGGGGGCTTCCAGAGTATATCGGGTGGAAAAACCCTTCACGGAGAGGCAAGCCATGCGAGGGAAACATCCCGAAGAAGGTCTGCTTGCTCCTGGGGATTCTGGGGGCGTTGCTCCTCCTGGGCGCGGCGCCCACGCCCGAAACCTCGCCAGACGAAGATGTCCAGGTTCCTGTCGTCCTGGATGGCGTCCGCTATGCGCCCGATGCGCTCAACCGAATGAGGGTCGAGTTGAATCGGCAGGGGATTTACCTGTGCTATACCTTCTCCCGGGATGGCGCCCTCCATGCTTTCTCGAGCGGTTTGCAGGGATGCCATGAATTCCCTCAGAAGGAGTGGGGGCTGCCATCCCGGCCACTGGAGTATCCACCGCCAGTCCGTCCCTTCCAGGTGCGCGTGGAGGGACCTATCGTTTACGTCGAGCCCGCCATCCGCTGACCTCCCGGGAACAGGAGACTCCTGCAGGAGCCGCTTGAGCGGCGACGCGTCGAGGCGAAAGCTCCTTAACTGATCTGCGAAAGGACCGGGCTACCCCCAGGTATGGGTGGAACCGGGCGGAAGAACGAGAAGCCCTGGAGTGATGGCGGAAGGGCGATCCAGAGGGGATGGCGGCCCTGGTGCGCATGTATGGGCAGCGGGCCCTCCGGGTCGCCGCCCTGATCCTGCCCGATCCCATGTAGGCGGAGGACACCGTTCAGGCAGCCTTTGGAACAGCTGGAGGGAGAGGATCGAGTGCAACGGATCGCTCGGGCGCTGGAGCGCCTCTCGCCGATGCGGCGAGCCGTGCTGATCCCGCGCGACGATGAAGCGCTCTCCAAGGAGGAGATCGCCCGGATCCTGGGCTGCGCCCTCGGGACTGTGAAATGGCATCTGCACCAGGCCCGCCGGCACCTGCGCCTCGCGCTTCAGGCGGAGCATGCGGAGGAGGAGGGAGTGCCATGGAGGAGTTCCCTCAGACGCCAGAAGAAGCCATGCAGTTGCAGGAAGACCTGGACCGCCTGGCCGGGATGCATGTCCCGGTGGATCGGGATCTGTGGCCGGCGCTGCAGGCCCAGCTGTTCCCATCCTCCCAGGGGAACCACCACGCGGCCCGACAGCGAGGATGGGATGGCTGGCCATGAGGCTGGTATTTGTCCTGACCCTGGTCGGGAGGGCCCTCGCCCGTAACCTCTGGGGGGCTTTCTTCTCCACCCGCCCTCTGGAATGGACGCACGCTTTGCGAACCGACTGAAAGGGACGCCATCCGGGCTCCCCTCCGGACCCGAGCGGATTTACCCCTCTCCCCTCACCGCTTCCCGGCGTGGGAAGGAGCAAACACGGAACCTGAGCGGGCCCCACCAAGATTGAAACAGCGTGGATCCTACGTCATCAAATATTGCTATCAACGGGGGAAGGTCAGCCCCCGGATGGCCAGCTCGCGCTCCAAGATTTCCCGCAGCGCCGTTTCAACAGGGCAAATCTCTATAATCTGTCCCCGCCCCTCAGGCCGATAAACACCGATGGAGTTCACTTCAGGATAGCAAGAAACCTCCGCCAGCATCCACTGGGTGCTTGTTGCCCTTAATGGATCTATATCGCTTCGACTATAGAGCTCCAAGCGTATCCCATAGCCGCTACTTTGCCGTGGGATTGGCACGCCTGCAGCACAGGCGGTGGACGTCGCAGCCAGGAGCATCGCTGTGATCTCCCGCACAGTGGTTGGCTCAGTAATCACAATACTATGCTCCACCACGGGCATCCGTTGACTCACAAGATTGGTTATTTTCACCGCTACCGCTCTGGTTCCGGCGGAGACCCGAGACGGTTCAAAGATGAAGCTCCCAGCCGGCACCGGTGTGGGGGTTGGAGGAAGAGTCCCTTCCGCCGGCTCTCTTAAACAATTGGCAATGAACATGGTTGTGCCAATGAGCAAAAGAATCGACCAAATAGATGCACATTTGCGTATCATATATCCCCTCGCTTAGGTAAATCTTTCTTCTATCGGCCATTTTCCCCTTTCGCATTGAACTCAGTTACTCAGACCGTCCAGATAGCCAGTCCATATAGAGCCGCCGATAGGGTGAAGGCACCACGATGCCTTGAAGGTTCGTTACGTTAGCCGCCTCAAGCTCCTGGAGGGCGAAATCCGTCGTCACATCCACCAGGTAAACTTGAGGTGCTTTTAACAGCATCCGGAGGGCATCACCCCGGCTCAGGACACCCTCGATCACCATCACGCCGTCCAAATTTCTTTCCAGATCGATTCAAGCGCTCCCAGGCGGATGGTTGAGTCAACTCCATCGCTGAGAGTACCCCCGCTATATAGCTGGCCTTCTGGGTTCCGTCCAACAAAAGTCGTCTGTTCCAGCTTCAGGCCGGTGACATGAATCAATTTCTGGGCCTCAGCAATGGAGATAGGCGAACGGAACGTGACTTTCACAAGGATGCTTGAGATTGGCAGACAGCATTGGAGCTCGGGCAATATTCCACTGTACATAAGCTTGAAGGCCGGCAGGCGTAGAGAAGTCGACCTCTACGTAGGCCCGAATATGCCCATTATCCTTAGCTACTTGTATGGTGAAAGGCAGATCTGGTCGCGAAAGGGTAAAGGTGTTCTGTTTTGCCAAAGTGGGCAGTTCAGAGGCATGGGCACTTGACACTCCTAACCAGTCCGTATATCCCGCTTTCGGTGGCTCGAAGCCAATAAAGTTGTAGTTGACATCAAACTTGGACTTACCTAACCAGTCATGGTTCGCATCACCGCAATTGTTTCCACAGACCTTTGGGTCAGGGCCGCTGCTGCGTTGATAACTGTAACCATCCTCCTCCCTGTCAAACCAAGCCAGGGCAGGAATGGTGAAACTGCCCACCATGAGTACCACCAACACAAATAGCGCAAGCATTAGAAATTTAGTCTTATTCATTTTGACCTCCTATCTTTAAGATACTTACCGTTCTTCCCATTAGCATCTACAATACGCAACTAATCGGTCATGTTGTCGCTACTGAAATCCGATTTTTTCATCTATAGGTAAGGATATTAAGCCAGAGATGCAGTCAACTTCTATTGCTCATGGTTTTCCGCGCATTCTGTATAATAAGCAGTCAGAGATCGCTTCGCAACCGTATTTTCCTCAGGAGTTCCCCTGTGGATTTCCACAAGTCCTGTTCCGGGGAATTACGAGGTTTTCTCCGCCGAGGATCCAGCGGGGAGCAAGGCGGGCAACCCGGCCTCTCAGGATTTTATTCGATATTCAATTAACTGTATAGAACTTGCTCAGGCCCTGGAAGCACTGCCGCCCGCCAGCGAACCATCGTGATCCTTTACTATTATGAGGAACTGAGCATCGAAGCCATCGCCCAGACGCTGGATTGCTCGCCAGGCACGGTCAAATGGCAGCTTCACGATGCCCGGGAGCGCCTGCAACACATGCTTCAGGAGTAAGAGGGAGTTTGGGCCATGGGCGCGGATGATCGCAACTGGACAGAGGATGAGCGTCGCCTGCGCGAGGGTCTGCGCTGGCTGGCGCGGGCCTGGACCTCCAGCCATCGTGACCTGTGGCCGATGATTCGACATCGGCTCTCAGAGGTCCATGCTCCCGAAAGGCGATGGGGAAGCCTGCGCGCACTTCCACACTGGAGGCCTGCTCTGCTGATCACCGCCCTCCTCGGGTCTCTTCTGGTAGGAATCGCACTGGGAGCTGGATGGACGCCCATTCGAAGCATGTAGGAAATCGTGCCCATGAGCCGCTCCCTCTACCGGGACAGGCAGGTCCAGCCCCTCGCCCTCCAGGAAACCCATGGCCCCCTTACTGTCCGCCTGGAATGGGGATATGCGGACGCCAATATCATTTTGATCGGTTATCGGATCCGGAGCACACCCAGCGCGATCACGCCCTATCGAATCCTCCTTCAGGACGCAGGAGGACGGACGCTCCCTTATATCACCAGCCAGGGCGTGGCAGGCGCTTCACAGATTTTCGGTCTCTCCCTTCCGGCCGGGGAGTCCGTTTTCATCGCCGCTTCCGATCCATGGGCTCTCCCCGGCTGGCCAGCTGACTACTCGGATGAATTATCCCTCCGTCTGATCATGGAGCTGGTTCCGACCGCTCCGCAGATGCCGGCTTCGCCATCTTTATCCAATCCCGCACCGGGAACCCAGGTTCCTGCAACGGCGATCCATACCCCTGCTGACGTTTCTCTTTCTCCTTTCGTCTTCACGTTCTCGCTCCGGGTGCTTCCTGGCGAAGCCTGGGGATCTCCTCAAACAACACAGGCGGGAGGGATCTCCCTCACCCTGACCCGCTGGGTTCGATCCCCTTCTGGAGCCCGGGCCCGTCTGTGCTTCTCCCCCGCGGATCCTCACCGGCAATGGCTTCCCATCGCGGAGTGGATCATCCCCGGAGCGGTGATCCCCGGGGAGGCCGTCCCCGTTTCATGGGATCCCCCGACGGAGATCTGCCGGGATCTGTTTTTCCCGATCTCCCATTCGCATGGCGCGCCATCCGGCCCCACCTCGCTGCGGATTCTGGAGCTGATCGGATGGGACCGCGAGGATCCGCAAGCGCCGCTGCTGCGCCACCCCGGACCATGGATTTTCAAGGTGCCCTGAAAAGCCCGGGGATCCCTGCTTCCAGCGGAATGGAAGCGCCCATTACCCGCCCAGCGCTCGACGGATCTCCGCCGCGACCTCGGGGAGCGGGCGCTCCCGGCGCACCACCGGCGGCCGGGCCAGCCGCAGCCCATCCCCCACCCAGCGGGGGATCACATGCACGTGCAGATGGAAGATCTCCTGCCCGCCGGCCCGCCCGTTGCTCTGCACGAGATTCAGGCCATCCGGGGCCAGCGCCTGACGGATCGCCCGGGCCACCCGGACCGCCGTGCGCATCACGGCCGCGGCGTCCTCCTCGTCGATCTCAAAGATGGTCTCCGCATGGCGCTTGGGGATGACCAGGGTGTGACCCGGATTCGCCGGGTTGATGTCCAGGAAGGCCATCGTCCGCTCGTCCTCGTAGACGATCTCCGCCGGCTGCCGGCGCGCTACGATGGCGCAGAAGATGCATGCGTCCATGCCCGCTCCCCCCAGGGGAAGATGCGTCCTCGCTCTCCATTTTTACCCGCCTCCCTGCGCCCCGCCAAGCATGCCGGGGAACTCTCCCATGGCCCGGGAATGCGGTCGGGGCGGACATCCCCATCGTTACGCCCCGCCTCTCCCTCTCACCGTTGATTTCCCCGCCCAGACCTCTCGATGTAAAAAGAAAGCTGAAGAAACGATCGGTCTTCTCCTGTCGCCGTATCCCATTCCCGATGCTGGATCTCTCCCGTCAGGAGATCTATCGGGCTCGCTATCGGGCGCAACGGCCGGGCTGGCGGCCTGCCGGGGAGGTCTTCAACGCCCTGCTGGAGCCGCTCCTCGCCCCGGCCGTCCGGGCGCTGGACGCTGGATGCGGCCGGTTCGGGGTCCTGGGCCGCTTTCAGGATCGAGTAGGCCTGGCGGTCGGGGTGGACAGGGATTTCCCCTCCCTGCGGGAGAACCCGATTCTCTCGCTTCGCGTTCAGGCCCGGCTGGAAGCGCTGCCGTTCGCGGGGGGCGCCTTCGATCTGATCCTCTGCACCTGGGTGATCGAACATCTCCCGGAACCGGAGCGGGCTTTTCAGGAAATGGCTCGTGCCCTGAAGCCCGGAGGCCATCTCCTCCTGCTGACTCCGAACGCGCGCCATCCCCTGATGATCCTGGGGCGCTGGATCCCCCCGCCATGGCGGCCTGCTCTGGTGCAGCGCCTTTACGGCCGCGCCCCCCAGGACATCTTCCCGGTCTTCTATCGCGCCAATACCCCCGGGAAGCTGCGCCGCCTCCTCCGCGAAGCCGGCCTGCGGGAGATCGCCTGGTTTGCGATCGAGGATCCCACCTACATGGCCTTCCATCCGCTGCTGTTCGCCCTGGCCGCTCTCTACGAGCGGCTCACCGCCTGGCCTCCGCTTCGCGGATGGCGCATCCACCTGGTGGGCCTGTTCCGGAAACCATGAACCCGCCGCGCGCGGCCATCGCTCCATATACGCCCGCCGTCGGCGCAATTGCCCATTCCCGCGGGCCTCTTTAAAATCTCCCTTTTGTATGGAGCCCACTCGCAAACGCGCGCCTGAAATCCCGACCGGAGGGATGCCACACGCCCTGGAACCGTCCCGTTGAATGAACGGCGCCGACTTGCGGGGGCGACTCCATTCCCTGATATGGCATTCCATACCATGGGAGGGTTCTCCATGCGGGAGCTCAGGTGGTGGCAGAAGGCGGTGTTCTATCAGATCTATCCGCGCAGCTTTGCCGACGCGAACGGAGACGGCATCGGAGACCTGGAGGGGATCCGCCGCCATCTGGATTACCTCCAGGATCTGGGGATCGAAGCCCTCTGGCTCTGTCCCCACTATCCCTCCCCCCTGGTGGATTGGGGCTATGATGTGGCGGACTACATGGACGTGGCCCCGGAATATGGCACCCTCACGGATTTCCGCCGTCTTCTGGATGAAGCGCACCGCCGCCACATCCGGGTGATCCTGGACCTGGTCCTCAATCACACCTCGGACCAGCATCCGTGGTTTCAGGAATCCCGAGCCGGGCGGGACAGCCCGAAACGGGACTGGTATATCTGGCGCGATGGGAAGAACGGCGGGCCGCCCAACAACTGGTATTCGATCTTCGGAGGCTCTGCCTGGGAATACGACCCGCGGACCGGTCAGTATTACTATCACTTCTTCTTCAAGGAGCAGCCGGACCTGAACTGGCGGAATCCGGCTGTGAAGCAGGCGATGTTCGATGTCGTCCGCTTCTGGCTGGATATGGGGGTGGACGGCTTCCGCCTGGATGCGGTGGGGACGATTTTCGAGGACCCCGCGCTCCCGGATCAGAACGCGCCTATGAGCTACCCGGAGTGGCTAAAGGCATGGAACGCCGCTTCGGATGAGGCGGAGCGCGAGCGCCTGTGGCGCATCCGACAGGAGATGTTCCGCTATCAGGAAGATCTGCCCGAGGTCCATGACCTGATGCGGGAGCTGCGCGCTCTGGTCAACACGTATGGAGATGTGGTCCTGGTGGGAGAGACGGAGGACCTGGCCTATTACGGGAATGGGGAGGACGAGCTGCACCTGGTGTTCAACTTCCCGCTGATGAAAGCCCCGCGCCTGACGCCGGCGGTGGTGCGCGCGAACCAGCGGGAGCGGCTGAGCGGCATGCCGGCAGGGGCCTGGCCGTGCAACACCATGGGCAACCACGATTTCTCCCGCGTCCTCAGCCGATACGGGGATGGCCGGCACGATCTCGAAATCGCCCGGATCGCCGCCGCGCTGATGCTGACCCTGCGCGGGACGCCGTTCCTCTACTACGGGGAAGAGATCGGCATGCGGGATCTGATCCTCACCGATCTCGCGCAATTCAAGGATCCCCTGGGCCGCTGGTGGTATCGCGTGGAGCGGGAGCTGTTCGGAACGCCCCATGAGGAGGCGGTGATCCGCGGGGCACGATTCGGCCGCGACAAGTGCCGAACCCCGATGCAATGGTCCCGGGCGCCGAACGCAGGCTTCTGCCCGCCGGGGGTGGCGCCGTGGCTTCCGGTGCACCCGAACTATCAGGAAGGGGTGAACGTGGCCGATCAGCTGGAGGATCCAGACTCGCTGCTCGCCTTCTACCGGCGCCTCATCCATCTGCGGCAGCGCACGCCCGCCCTGCTGGCCGGCGAATATGTGGCCCTGGCCGAGGATTCGGAGGAGGCGCTGGTCTTCCTGCGCCGGCTTCCGGAGGACGGCCAGGCCTGCCTGGTGGCGATGAACATGGGGGAGAGCCCGGCGCGCGTGAACGTCGATCTCCCGAACCGGGGCCGGTGTCTCTTTTCGACCCATCGGCAGGAAGGCCGGGAAGAGGCGCTCCGCGAGCTACGCCTGGCGCCCTTCGAGATCACGATCATGGAGCTCCTCCGGTCGGAATGATCGCGGGAAGGGCGGAAAGCGACCGGCGGGAGGGTGGCGAGCCCCCCGGCTCAAAACCAGCGGGTGATGACCACCTTGCGATCCGTGAAGAAATAGAGGGTGTCCATCCCCTGGCCGTGGAGATCGCCGAAGAACGACTGCTTCTGCCCCGCGAAGGGATAGGGGGCGATGGGGGCGGCCACGCCGATGTTGATCCCCACGTTGCCGGCCCGCACCCGCAGCTTGAACTCCCGGGCGGCCTTGCCATCGCGGGTGAACAGCGAGGCGGCGTTCCCGTAGGATGAGCCGTTAATGATCGCCAGCGCCTCTTCCAGATCCCGCGCCGGGATGATCCCCAGCACCGGGCCGAAGATCTCCTCGCAGGCAATGGTCATCGGCGGCCGCACGCCGTCGAAGATCGTCGGCCCGATGAAGTAGCCGTTCGGATACCCCGGCACCCGGATCCCCCGGCCGTCCAGAACGAGGTCCGCCTCCTCCCGCAGGCCGGTCTCGATGTAACGGTGGATCCGCTCCAGCGCCTTGCGGGAGACCACCGGCCCCATCTGCACGCCCTCCTCCAGCCCGTAACCCACCCGGATGCGGGAGGCGCCCTCCACCAGGGCCTCGGTGAGCGGCCGGTGGATCTCTCCCACGGCGATCACCAGGGAGCCCGCCAGACAGCGCTGCCCCGCCGACCCGAAGGCGGAGGAGAGGATCGCCGGAACGGCGCGCTCCAGATCGGCATCCGGCATAACCACCAGGGCGTTCTTCGCGCCGCCATGGCACTGAGCCCGCTTGCCGTGGGCGGTGGCGGTCGCGTAGACATATTTCGCCACCGGCGTGGAGCCCACAAAAGAGACGCCGGCGATCCCCGGATGGGCCAGCAGGGCGTCCACCACCTCCTTCCCACCGTGGACCATGTTGATCACCCCCGGCGGGAAGCCGACCTCATGGATCAGCTCGAAGAGGCGGGTCTGGGTGATGGGGCAGACCTCGGAGGGCTTGACAATGTAGGTGTTTCCGGCCACCAGGGCATAGGGGAAGAACCAGGAGGGGATCATGGCGGGGAAATTGAAGGGCGCAATGCAGCAGAAGACGCCCACCGGCTCCAGGATGCACTCCTCATCGATCCCATCGGCGATCTGGGGGGTGTGATAGCCCATCAACGAGGCGAACATCCCGGCGGCCGCTTCGATGTTCTCCAGGGTCCGCTGCATCTCGCCCCGGGCTTCCTCCAGAGTCTTCCCGTGCTCCTGGACAATGGTGCGGGCCAGGTCATCGAAATGCCGCTCCACCCGATCCCGCAGACGGAGCAGATAGCGGGCTCGAGTCTGGAGGGGAAGGCGACGCCAGGTCTCGAAAGCCGTTTGAGCAGCAACGACCGCGCGATCGACTTCCTCCGGGGTGGAAAGCGGCACCCGGGCGATGACCTCGTCCAGAGCAGGATTGCGAACCTCGAGGAAGTTCTCCGTCGCCGAGGCCACCCACTCGCCGCCGATGTAGTTCCGCAGCGTCTCCACGCCCATATCCCCCTCCTGGAGAAAGATCCGGATATCCGCTCGGGGCTTAAACCCGGAAGACCGGGGATCTGCCCTTCGTGGATCGGTCCGCCGGGGATGGTCAACCCACGAACAGGCCATCCCTCATTTATGATGGATCCCCCCACTCGTGCCGGAGGCGGGTCTCGGCGATCACCCGGGCGGTCAGAGCGTTCCACAGCCGCTCCGGGGTGATGGGCAGCTCCGGGATCCGGATGCCGATCGCATCCCGGATGGCGTTGGCCACCGCCGCCGCGCCGGGCACCACTGGCGGCTCCCCCACCCCCCGGGCCCCGAAGGGACCGTGCGGGCTGGGCACTTCCACGATCTGCGTTTCGATCGGCGGAACCTCCGTCGCGTTCGGAAGCGCATAATCTATGAAGGAGACGGTGAGGGCAATGCCGTTCGCATCGTATCGAAGGGCTTCCCACAGGCCCCAGCCCAGGCCCTGGGCCGCACCGCCGTGCATCTGGCCCTCGATCAGCAGGGGGTTGATCGCCCGTCCCACGTCCTGGGCCACCACCGCCTCCCGCACGGTGACGTAGCCCGTCTCGGGATCCACCCGCACCCGGACCAGCATGGCGGCGAAGCCGGGGGCCTGCTCGGTCTGGGCGGAGGAGCCGCGGCCGACGACCGGTTCGAACTTCCCGCCGAAGCGTTGAGCGAGGGCTGCCACCTCCCCGAGGGTCATACGGGGCTCGGGAACCCCCCAGATATAGATTCGACCATCGCGGATCTCGAGATCCTCCGGGGCCACCTCCAGGTGTTCGGAAGCGATCCGCAGGATCTGTTGTCGGGCCTCCTCCGCCGCCCGCTGCACGGCCAGGCCGACCGTATACGTGGTTTTGCTCCCCCCGCTGGCCCCGGCATAGGGGGCCATATCGGTATCGCCCTGGAGGATGCGGACCTGTTCCACCGGCACTCCCAGGATCGCCGCGGCCATCTGGGCCATCGCCGTGTGAGTGCCCTGCAGGTCCACCGCGCCCACATAGATCCGCACCACCCCATCGCGGTCCACGTGGCACATCGCCGCGGCCGGCTCCAGGCCGCCGTGCCAGCCGCCCACCGCCAGCCCAACGCCTTCGCCAGGCTCCCGACGCGGCTCCCGCCACAGGGGATGGTCCCGCAGGGCCTCCAGGCATGCCCGCAGGCCGATGGGGCCGTAGCGCTTCCCGCTGGGCAATTCATCCCCCTCTCCCATTACATTCCGCAACCGGAACTCCAACGGGTCCAGCCCCAGCTGCCGGGCCATCTCGTCCATCTGGGATTCCAGGGCGAAGAGGGCCTGGGGGGCGCCGGGCGCCCGATACGCGCCGACCCCGGGCTTGTTGGTCAGCACCTCAAAGGCCTCGATCTCATAATGGGGGAAGCGATAGAAGCTCCCGAGCAGGTTCGCGGCGATGCGGGCGGGCGAACCCGGGAAGGCCCCAGCGTCGAAGATCACCCGGGCCTGGAGAGCCGTCAGCGTCCCATCCCGCTTCACGCCGGTTTTCATGGTGATGATGGAAGCGTGGGCCGGCGTCCCGATGAGGAACTCCTCCTGACGGGTCAGCGTCAACCGCACCGGACGACGGAGATGGACCGCGAGGGCGGCCACGAGGGGCTCCAGCAGGGTGAACTTCCCCCCGAAGCCACCGCCCACCGGCATCGGCACCACCCGGATGCGGTTCTCCGGCCAGCCCAGGAAATCCGCCACCTCCTCCCGCACCCCGAAGGGATCCTGGGTGCTGGTCCAGATGGTCAGCGTCTCCGTGGCCGGATCCAGGGCCGCTGTCGTCGTGTGCGGCTCGATGTAAGCCTGATGCACAGCCGACGTCCGGTAGGTGAGCTCGAGGATAAGGTCGGCTTCCCGGAATCCCTGCTCGACGTCACCGCGGGCATAGCGGACGTGATCGGAGATGTTGCCGGGTTGGGCCGGCCGCTCGGCTCCGGCGCCCCCGACGTCCGCCGCATGGGCTCCGGCATCCGCCCGCACCCCGGGGCGGCCGCGCGGCCAGATCCGTGGGGCCTCTTCGGACATCGCCTCCAGCGGATCGACGACCGCGGGAAGCGGGTCGATCTCCACCTCCACCTGGGCGGCCCCATCGGCCGCCGCCGCCTCGCTTTCCGCCAGCACCACCGCCACCGGCTGGCCGTAATACACCACCCGCTCCCAGGCCAGCAGCGCCCGCGCGTGGCTCTCCGGCTCCCGCTGGAACCCGGGAAGATCCGCCGCCGTCAACACGGCGACCACCCCGGGAACGGCCCGCGCGCGGGAGGGATCGACCCGCCGGATGCGACCGTGGGCGTAGGGGCTGAGGACCAGGCGGGCATACAGGAGATCCGGAAGCCGCAGGTCGGCGCCGAACTTCAGACGCCCGGTCACCTTCAGATGACCGTCACGCATCGGAATGCGCTGGCCGATGGTCATGGCGCTCCTTATCCTCGGGGGTGATATGAGAAGAAGCCGGGGATGATCCAGGTTCCCACCGCTTTCGCCAGCCCTCCCGTCCATCCAGGAGCGAGGGCCGGGGAATCGCTCTCTTCAAAGATAGGGCAGGTTCGCAGGAATGTCCAGAATCGGAGGCGAGGGGGCGCTCATCCCACGCGTCGATCGCACCATCCTCGCTTCGGCAACCCTTTCGGAGAGTCAAACCCGAAACGGGGCGTATGCAGCGGGGCCCACCCTGAGCGGTCAGATCGATCCTCTTCGTTTGACGAAATCCCAGCCCCCGGATTAGTCTGAAAGCAAACCGGGCCACCGGCCCGCATCTGGAGATCCGCGATGAGCGTTCAGGTGCAGCGGCGCCTGTTCACCGTGGAGGAATACCACCGCATGGCCGAGGCCGGCATCCTCTCCGAAGACGACCGCGTCGAGCTCATCGAAGGAGAACTCGTCGCCATGAGCCCCATCGGCAGCCGTCACGCCGCTTGCGTGAAGCGCCTCGTCCGGCTCCTGGATCGAGCCGTGGGGGAACGCGCCATCGTCAGCGTTCAGGACCCCATTCGCCTGGGGCGGCATTCGGAGCCGCAGCCCGATGTGGCCCTGCTCCGCTACCGCCCGGATTTCTACGCCTCCGCCCACCCCGGGCCGGAGGACGTCCTCCTCATCGTGGAAGTGGCCGAAACCTCCGCCGACTACGACCGCACGGTCAAAATCCCCCTCTACGCCCGCCACGGCATCCCCGAGGCCTGGCTTGTGGACCTGGCCAAGGAGCACATCGAGGTCTACCGCCAGCCCGGTCCGGAAGGCTATCGGGAGCTCCACATCGTCCACCGGGGCGAGACCATCCGTCCTGCCCTCATCCCCGGGCTCACGGTGGCGATCGATGAGATCATGGGATGAAGGCTCAACCGTCAGGGATCCGGAGAGCCCCATCCCGAACCACCACTCGCCCCCGCTTGATCACCGTGCGGACCAGGTTGACCCCATACCGATAGGCCAGATGCCGGTAATCCGGCGCATCCACCAGCACGATGTCCGCCTGCTTGCCGGGCTCCAGGCCTCCGATTTCATGGCCCAGGCCGATGGCGCAGGCCGCGTTCAGGGTGGCCGCCGTCAGCGCCTCCGCCGGGGTGAGCTTCATATAGCGGGCCGCCAGGGCCATCATCATCGGCATCGACTCGCACCACGAGGTCCCCGGATTCAGATCCGTGGCGAGGGCCAGTGCGCCCCCCCGATCGATCAGCTCCCGCCCGGGGGCGTAATGGCCCGTCCCCAGCCCGAACGGGGTGCCCGGAAGGACCACCCCGATGGTCTCGGAGCGGGCGAGGATCTCCCGATGCTCCGATGGCGTGCTCACCAGGTGATCCACGCTGATGGCCCCCATGGAGACCGCCATGGGCGTCGCCCCCAGGGCCGGCTCGAACTCGTCCGCGTGCACCTTGAGGCCGAACCCCAGACGTCGGGCCGCCTCCAGGATGCGCCGGGTCTGCTCCAGATCGAAGGCCCCCCGTTCGCAGAACACATCGCAGAACCAGGCCGCCCGTCCATCCGCCCATAGAGGATGCCACGGGCCGTCCGTTGGATAACGGAGGGCCGCCACGGCGGGCAGCATCTCCTCGATCAATCGTTCGACATAGGCCCCCGGATCCGCCCGGTATTCCTCGGGAACCGCATGGGCGCCCAGGAACGTGGGGACCAGATCCAGCGGATGGAGGCCGTTGAGCCGGTGAAGGACATCCAGGAGGCGGCGCTCCGTTTCCCATTCCAGGCCATACCCGGTCTTGGCCTCCGCCGTAGTGGTGCCGTGGAGCAGCATCCGATCCAGGCGCCCCCGGGTCTCGGCGATCAACTGCTCCATCGAAGCTGCGCGGGTCGCCCGCACCGTGGAAAGGATCCCACCGCCGGCCTGGAGGATCTCCAGATACGTGGCGCCCTTCAGGCGCATCTCAAACTCCGCAACCCGATCGCCAGCCCAGACCAGATGGGTGTGGGGATCCACCAAGCCGGGGATCACCGTTTGACCGCGGGCGTCCAGGACCTCCGCGGCCTCCCCGGCCGAAGCTTCCACAGCCGCCGTGGGGCCCACCGCCACAATCCGGCCATCCCGGACCGCCACGGCGCCGTCGGGGATGATCTCCAGATGGCCCATGGCCGCCCCCCGTGTCGGCCGTCGCCCCCGCGGCGTGACCACTTGAGCAGCGTGACGGATCAACAGATCCACCCGCATGGATGGGCCTCCTCCGCTGAAATCGCGGAGCAACCGCCCCCACCGTATAACTCACCGTCCCTCCATCACCGATTCGTCAGCACCCGCTATGCATCCCGACAGGATTTGCACAGCGGGTTTCGCCAGCCGTTTCGCACTTCCCAGAGGCATTCTCCATTACCCCAGGTCATCGCCAAAACGGCTCCTGAGGCCTGATCTCCTCTGCTTCGTACTGCTCGAGGAATGACATGAGATTCCCGATCATCTACCAGACCATGTTCGCAGACGGAAGGGAATGATCTGACGGGCGGATATGGCACGTTGTACGATAGATGCTGGAAGAGCCACAGCGCGACAGATCACGGGATCGTGTCCGCCAGCATTGAGTAATTCATTATGCAGCCCCAATGCCATGCGCCGGCCGTCACCCCGTTCAGTCGCGCCTGATCCAGTATAATTATTTAGCAGAACACAGATAACCCGGATCCTTACAGGGGACAGATGGTCTCTCTCCTATCCCTAACCCATACCGGGACAATCAGAGGTTCTTTGGATGCCTGCCGCTCATGAGCGAATTCTGGTGGTCGAAGATGATCGGGACCTGCGCGAGCTGATCACGATCGCTCTGAAAACCGCCGGTTATCAGGTGGATGCAGTGGAGGACGGATCCTCCGCTCTGGATTGGGTGCGCAACCACCCACCGGATCTGATCCTGCTGGATGTTATGCTGCCGGATCTGGATGGCATGGAACTCTGTCGGCGGATCCGGGAGCTCTGGCATATGCGCACGGTTCCGATCGTTATGATCACAGCGCTGGGACGGATGGAGGATAAGCTGCGGGGCATCCGCGCCGGCGCGGACGATTATTTAACCAAACCGGTGGCACTCCCCGAGCTCATGGCCCGAATCGAAATGCACCTCCGCCGCTCCAAGAGGGAAAGAGCGGTCAACCCCCTCTCCGGGCTACCTGGAAACCCCGAGATCGAACAGGAGATCCGTCAACGCCTGGAGCGCGGCGAGCCCTTCGGGATCGCATACATCGACCTGAACGCTTTCAAGGCCTTCAACGATGAATATGGCTATCGAGCAGGGGATCGCGTGCTCCAGTCGTTCGCTCGCCTGCTTCAGGAGGCGATGGCTGCCCATGGGGATCCTTCCCGGGATTTCATCGGCCATATCGGCGGGGATGATTTCGTGCTGCTCACCCGACCCCACGTTCTCAGCCCCGTCGCCCGCTATATCCTGGAGCGATTCCCGGAAACCGTTGGGGCTCCAGAGCTTTCGGTTTCTATTGTGGGCGGGGTGGTAGATCCCGCCCGCAAGGTGGATCTTGAGGCACTGGCACAGCATCTTGCTGCCCTCAAACGCCAGGCCAAGCGAGAAGGCCGTCCCCTGCTTCTGTCAGGAACCCTGGGGGCTCAGGGATAAGGAAGGGTTCGGCCACAGAAGGCCTCAGCACCGGAGTCCCGTAAATGACAGGATCCGCCGGATCCCTCCCTCCACAAACTGCTGTGGATCTGCCCGGAGGTCTCTATGAGAGCGCCGCGAGGGTGCGCAGGCCAGACGCTCTGCCTGCTGCAGGCCATGCGGGCCATCTGGATCGCGCTGGTCATCACCCTTTTCCTGCTGGCCTCTCCAGCCACCCCTTCGGCCAGTGCGATCCAGGGAACTCCCCGCGCCCTGAACCTCCAGGGGCTCTCCCGTTCCGGGGAAGGTCAGCCCCCGGGGACATGGGAGATCCCTCTTCGGGAGCTCGGGCAACCGGATCCCCTGACCATGTATGGCCCCATGTCGGAGCGATCGCTCAGCGTGCCGATCCCACGGGGGCTGCAAGCGCGGGAGCTCACCGGCCGTCTTCGCAGCAGCCTGGGCCTCACGGGTGGACGCCTGGAAGTCCGCAATGGGAACCGAACCCTGGCATGGATCCCCCTGAGCCCTGGGGAGCTGCCTCTCCACGTGGGGCTTCACGAAGGGCAGATCGATCATGAGCGCCTGAACCTGAATTTCCGGTTGATTCCACCCCGGGATGCAGATCTCTGTATGTTCCCCCTTACGGAGAGGGTGGAACTGGAGGACCTGCGCGTGCGCCTGGATGGCACGCCTAAGCCTCCCCGGACCATCGCCGCCTTCTGGCCACCCGATCTCCGCTCACTGGTCCTCCTGCTACCCCCTGAGCCCACGCATGATGAGGCCACCGCCGCGCTGCGGCTGGCGGCCTTCGGAACCCGAAAGGCCCTGGGCCATCCTTTGACGGTTTCGATCCAGCTCGGTGGAGATCCTCCCCCGATGGATCCCTGGGATCCATGGGCTCGCGTCGTCCGGATCCGGCGGGGCGAACCTCGTGCTGAGCTTCGCTTCCCCGAGGAAGGCTTCCCATCCCTGGACATCCAGGCGCCATCCGGTGCCGCCCTCCAGATCGTGGAATCCGTTCTGAGCTACGGAGAAGCCCTGCCCTTTCCGGAGATCGCCCCGGAACCCGGGGCGGTGCCGGAAGAGCAGTTCCCTCGTCGGATCACCCTTGCCGAGCTGGGATACCCGCAGGTGCAGATGAGCGGCTCGGGGCCTGTGGAAGCTTCTTTTTTCTTCTCGCAGAGCGATCTGGGAGGGCCGGTTCGAGGATTGCGCTTTCGCCTGGCCGGGCGCATGAGTCCGGTTCCTGAGGGAGGACAGGCCAGCCTGCTGGTCTTTCTGAACGGAGGGCTGGCCTATGCGGAGCCGATCGGCGGCGGCGCCTTCGATCGCTGGATCGCACTCCCGGATGGACTGATCCAGAGGGACAATACACTGATCGTCCGGATTGACTATACGCCTCCGGGTGGGAATTGCCGGATCGGCACACATCCAGTGACCGTTTTCGTCGATGGGGCCTCCTACCTCGAATCCCAGGCAGGCCAGAGACTGGCTCCCGGGTTCGAGCGATTCCCTCAGGCCCTTATGCCCGCTTTCGCGGTGGGCCTGCACTCGCTGAACGAATCGACCCTGAACGCCGCCGCCCAGCTGATCATGCTCCTCCAGCGGGCCACCCGCCGACCGCTCCGGCCGGAGGTTCGGCCATGGGAGGAGGTCCTTTCCGCGGCAATGCCGCGGATCATGATCACAGAGGATCCGGAGGCCATAAAGGACCTTCGCCCGCCTCTGGATCCCCGGCCGTTCCGGCTGCTGGATCCCGATGGCCGGGAGCGATTTCGCATGGACCCGGGTCGCGCTTTCATCGTTCTGGAAGCGTTTGAACATGGTGGTCACGATCTGCTGTTGCTGACCCGATGGGGTCAGGCGCCGGAGCTCCATGCGCTCGCCAGCGCTTTCGATCCCCAGCTGGGATGGTATGGGTTAAGCGGAGACGTGTGGATCTGGTCCGTCGGGGAGTCCCCGGTGGAGATCCGTGTGCGCGGCGCCGGGCTGCGGGTGGAGCCTTTGCCTCCCAGCCCGGCCGTCTGGTGGTCCCGGTTGTGGCCGTGGGCGCTGGGCGCCGCGTTCCTGGCGTTGCTGGCTTTCCTGATCTGGGTTTATCCGCGGGTGGTGCGGACCCGGCCCCCGGCCCCCCCGCCCGCCTCGTAAGTCTTCAGAAATCATCCCGAAAGCTCCACCAGCGGAAGCATCCCGATTGGATGGAACAACGGCGGCGAAGGTTCGCAGCCTTATGGAAGCCCTAACGGCTTCAACCGGTCCTGTTCAAACCGAAAGCGAGGAAGGGAAGACGCATCCGCCGATGCGCCTGGGCGAAGCCCTGGTGGCACGGGGGCTGCTACGGCCCGAAGATCTGGATTGGGCGCTTCGGATCCAGGCCCAGACCCGGGAGCGCCTGGGGCAGATCCTGCTCTCCCGGGGCCTGGTGCGCCGCTATGACCTTTATCAGACCCTGGCGGATCTGTGGGGGGTTCCTTTCGTGGATCTCCTCCAGGAGCCCCCGGATCCGGACCTGCTCCGCCGATTCCGCCCGGAGGAGATCCTGGAATCCTGGATCCTCCCCCTTCGGGAGACACCGGAGGGGCTGGAGATCGCCACAGCCCAACGCCCAGATGCGGCGCTGCTGGAAGAGGCAGCCCGACGTTTCGGAAGACCGGTGGCGCGGGTGCGGGTGACCACGGAGTGGGACATCCGGCGAACCGTGTTGCGTTTTTTCAAGACCGATGTGCTCGCATCGGCCACCTATGGTCTGTATTATCGGCGCCCCGAGGAATCCGCCCATACGGTTTTCACACGCCCTCAGTTCTTCACCTTCGCGCTGATCCTGATGGGCATCCTGCTGGGATTGGCGCTGGCTCCACGTCCTACCCTGGTTCTTCTCAACGGCCTCGTGAACTTCTTCTTCCTGGCCGGCGTTCTGTTCAAGTTCGTGGCCTCCATGGTCGGAGCCCGCTACGAACGGGAAACCACGATCCTGGACGAAGAAGTCGCAGCCATGAAGGACGAAGAGCTGCCGCGCTACACGATCCTGATCCCGGTGTATCGGGAGGCCAGCGTGATCGGCCCTCTGCTCGCCAACATGAGGCGCCTCGACTACCCACCGGAGAAGCTAGAGATCCTGTTGCTGATTGAGGAGGACGACCGGGAGACCCTGGAAGCCGCCAAGGCGGCGCGGCCTCCCGGAAATGTATGTTTCATTCTCATCCCCGATCAGATCCCCAAAACCAAGCCCAAAGCATGTAACGTGGGTCTCTTCTTCGCCTCGGGGGATTACCTGGTCATCTATGATGCGGAAGATCGCCCGGATCCGGATCAGCTCAAGAAAGCTGTCCTGGCTTTCCGGAAGGGGGGGCCACGCCTGGTTTGTGTCCAGGCCGCACTGAACTATTTCAACGCGCGGGAGAATTTCCTCACCCGCATGTTCACCCTGGAATACTCCTACTGGTTCGATTACATGCTCCCGGGCCTGTATCGACTGGGCATGCCGATCCCCCTGGGGGGGACGAGCAATCACTTCCCCACCGAGCGCCTGCGGGAGCTGGGCGGATGGGATCCTTTCAACGTCACGGAAGATGCGGATCTGGGCATCCGGGCCGCTGTGGAAGGATTCGAGGTGGGGGTGATCCCCAGCACAACCTACGAGGAGGCCAACACGCGGGTTGGAAACTGGATCCGCCAGCGTTCCCGCTGGATCAAGGGATACATGCAGACCGCCATGGTTCATATGCGTCATCCCTGGCGGCTGGTCCGGCGGATTGGTCTGCGCCGGACCCTGGGTTTTTTCCTGTTGGTAGCGGGGACGCCCCTCACCTTTTTATCCGCCCCATGGATGTGGCTGATGTTCGTATGGTGGGCGATCACCCGCACTCACGCGCTGGATCCCTTCTTCCCCCCGCCTGTTCTCTATATCAGCCTCTTCAATCTGCTGATCGGGAATGCGATTGGGATTTACCTGAACATGCTGGCCGGGTTCAGGCGAGGATACTACGATCTGATCCCGTGGGCGCTGCTGAACCCCATCTACTGGGTGCTCCACAGCATCGCCGCCTACAAGGCCCTCTGGCAGCTGTTCACCCGGCCGTTTTACTGGGAGAAGACCACCCACGGCCTCAGCCGCTGGCTGGGGAACGCGCAGGAGAATCCTGGGGCAGGATAGACCTCCTTCGATCTCTCTCCCGGAGCTGTGGACGTCCACAGATGCCTCCCACAGCGTCCACAATCCCCGGGGAAGAGATCAATGGTGAGCTTTCCGAGAGCCGTGGCATCCGGCAGGAGACCGAACATGATCCTTTCCCCCTGGAAGCGAGCCGCTGCCCTCCGCCGCATCGTCTGGGAAGGGATCACCATCAGCGGACTGAGCATGCCTTTTCTTATTCTCGGGGCGGCTTCGCTGCCGGGGGGATTCCTGAGCCATGAGCACGCCCATCTGATCGAGAAAGCGCTCTTGGTGCGGGATCGCGGCCGGCTGGAGTGGATCGGCTTCGCGTATCCCCCCCTCCCGGTCCTGATGCTGCTTCCATGGCCCACCCCTCTGGCCGCTGTGCTCCAGGCCAGTCTGAGTGGGGGATTGCTGGCCTGGAGCATCGGGCGTCGCCTGCAGGTTCTATCCTTCCCACCCTGGATCCGTGCCGGGCTGCTCCTCAGCTTTGTGGGGATGCCCACGATCCTCTTCCTGGCCACCCAGCGCTTCGGAACGACGCTGGCCCTTGTCCTCTTCCTGTGGGCCTGGCAAGCTTACCTGGCGTTTACCCGTCAGGGGCGAACGGATGCGGGCTTCCTCGCCGGCCTGATCATCGGCTTCGCCTTCTACGCCAGCTTCTACGCGCCAGTGTTCGCCCTCGCCTTCACCCTTGCTGCACCCCTCTTCGCCCGCACCCGTGATCCCTACCATACCCTGGCCATCCTGATCGTCCTTGTGTTCCCCACGGTGATGACCGCCGGCGCATGGATCTATCTCTCCTGGCTCTTCACAAATCAGCCCCTGGCCTTCCTTTACGATCCGGGCTCCAGCCTGCTGATCGCTTTCCGGCCAGACGAGGCCTTCATCGCCCCGGGGGCAATCGCTCGAGAGCTCGCTCAAAGGCTGCTGAACGTTCCACTATATATCGGCGTCGGCGTTCTCATCGCGTGCCTGCAGCCCCGACGGCTCCCAGCCTACCTGATCCCCCCTCTCATGATGGTGGGCGTGTGGTCCCTGGGCGGGGTCTTCCCCCGAGAGCTGAGCGTGACCATGGGAGCGCTCTTCGCGCTCTCCGGGATCCCCGCACGGACCCCGCCCCGATGGGGGATCCTGCTCATGGCGCTGGCCCTCCTTCAGCTCGGAACCGATGGGCTCTTCGGCCATTATGGCGAGCGGGCGCGCTGGTGGACTGCGCTGTGGGAAGGGAAACCTTCAGCGGCGGACGCCGTCGAAGAGGAAATCGCCGGACGCCTGGCCCACATGCCCTGCGGAAGCGTCCTGGCGGATGATCGTCAGGCCTATCGCCTCATCGCCCGCGCCGGGACGGCATGCCCCTTCGTGTTGCCTCCAGACCCCATCTTCCAGCCGGCGGTCAGCCGCCCGCAGCGCTTTGTGCGCTGGCTGCTGGTTGCCGAATCCCCCCAGGGGCCCCTTGGCCCCCTCGAGGCTCGTTATCGCCTGCAAGCGCCGCCCGGCTTCGTCCCGGAAGCTTCCTGGCCCGGATGGCGTCTCTATCGAAGGCGAGAGCCATGAGCCGGCTTCCCCGCAGGGCCCCTGTCCAGCCCATCCACTCCATCCAGGGCGAACCGCATCGATCCGGGTCGTTTCCCCTCACCGGAGCATGGGCATCTTGATCCCGTGCCGGCGGGCGACTTCGATCGCTTTCTCGTAGCCGGCGTCGGCATGGCGCACCACGCCCAGGCCCGGATCCGTCCGCAGCACCCGCTCCAGGCGCCACTCGGCTTCCTTCGTGCCATCGGCCACCACCACCATCCCGGCGTGCTGGCTGTAGCCGACGCCGACGCCGCCGCCGTGGTGGAAGGCCACCCACGTCGCCCCGGCCACCGCGTTGAGCAGAGCGTTGAGGATCGGCCAGTCGCTGATGGCATCGGAGCCGTCCTTCATGCCCTCGGTCTCCCGGTTCGGGCTGGCCACCGAGCCCGCGTCCAGATGATCCCGCCCGATCACGATGGGCGCGCTCAGCTCGCCCCGACGGACCAGCTCGTTGAAATACAGCCCGGCCCGATCCCGCTCCCCATAGCCCAGCCAGCAGATCCGGGCGGGCAACCCCTGGAACCGCACCCGCTTCTGGGCCATGGTGATCCAGCGGCGAAGGCTCTCGTCCTCGGGGAACAGCTCCAGGATCGCCTGGTCCGTGCGGTCGATGTCCTCCGCCTCCCCCGAGAGGGCGACCCAGCGGAAGGGGCCCTTCCCCTCGCAGAACAGCGGCCGGATGTAAGCCTGCACGAAGCCCGGATAGGCGAAGGCCTCTTTCACGCCCATCTCATAGGCCTGCTGGCGCAGATTGTTCCCGTAATCGAAGACCACTGCCCCCGCCCGATGGAAGGCCAGCATGGCCTCTACATGGATCGCCATGCTCTCCTTCGCCCGCCGGATGTAAGTCTGGGGATCCTTCGCCCGGAGCTCCTCCGCCTCGAAGACCGATAGGCCTTTGGGGATATACATCAGGGGATCGTGAGCGGGGGTCTGATCGGTGACCACATCCGGGAGGATGCCGCGGCGGGCCAGCTCCGGGAAGACTTCGGCCGCATTGCCCAGCAGCCCGATGGAGCGGGCCTGCCCGGCCTTGCGGTATTCCTCCACCCGGCGCAGCGCTTCGTCCAGATCCTCCACGATCTCATCGAGGAACCCGTGCTCCAGGCGGCGCCGCGCCCGGCGCGGGTCGACCTCCACGATCAGGCCCACCCCCTCGTTCATGGTGATCGCCAGGGGCTGTGCGCCGCCCATCTCCCCCAGCCCCGCCGTCAGCACCCACTTCCCCCTCAGACTGCCCCCGAAATGGGTCCGGGCGCAGGCGGCCAGCGTCTCATAGGTCCCCTGAAGGATCCCCTGGGTGCCGATGTAGATCCAGGCGCCAGCCGTCATCTGGCCGAACATGATCAGGCCCTTGCGCTCCAGCTCATCGAAGACCTCCCAGGTAGCCCAGTGGGGAACCAGGTTGCTGTTGGCGATCAGGACGCGAGGGGCGAGCTCATGGGTGCGGAAGATCGCCACAGGCTTGCCGGACTGCACCAGGAGGGTTTCATCGGGCTCCAGGTTGCGGAGGGACTCGAGGATGGCGTAGAAGGATTCCCAGTTGCGGGCCGCCTTGCCGCGGCCACCGTAAACAATCAGGTTCGTCGGATCAGCCGCCACATCGGGATCCAGGTTGTTCTGAATCATGCGATAGGCGGCTTCGATCTGCCAGTTCCGACACATCAACGTCTTCCCCCGGGGCGCACGGATCACCGGGGCCGTTCCGCCTGAGCTCATGGAAACCTCCCTTCCGGATGCTCCCCTTCACCTTTAGCCGATGTCCAGCCCCCAGGCAAATCCGGACCGGATCCGATCCCCCTGGACCACCCGGCGGATCTCCTTCGGGGAGCCTTTCAGAGCCGGTCCGGCCACTGGAGGCGATCCACCCGGCTCCCCATTGTTCGCCCCCTTTCCCATCGCTCCCCAGGCCCCGAGCAAAGCCCCTGGGGCCCCAATGAGGTTTGCGTCCAGACAAACAGAAAGCTGCGCGTGCCTTCACGCGCAGCTTTCCGCCTGGCGAATTATTCCAGGGAAACCCATTAGGGTCCGCAGGCCCGACCCTTGCCCCGCCCGGATCCAGGTAGGGGAAGGCGCTCACTTCACCATATGTTTCTCGATGTAGGCGACCGCCTCGCCCACCGTGGTGATCTTCTGAGCGTCCTCATCGGAGATCTCGCCTCCGAACCGCTCCTCCAGGGCCATGATCAGCTCCACCAGATCCAGGGAATCGGCCTCCAGATCCTCCCGGAAACGGGCTTCCGGCGTCACTTTCTCCGGCGGCACGCCCAGCACCTCCACAATGACCTCCCGCACCTGTTCAAAGACCGTGCTCATGGAAAACCTCCCGGCCAGAGTTTGGTTAGCATTCTACTTGACCCGCAGGGAACGTCAAGGAAGCTCCCGGAAGGCGTCCAGCGATAGCGGACGGCCAGGGCTTCTCTCCCCTGTCCGCGCGCCCACGCTGTGAAGCCGCACGGGAAGGGAGAAGATCCCATCCCGCTGATCGGAGGAGCCCCCTCACCGCCCGCCCGGCACCCTTTGCCAGAGAGCCCCTTCGCCTTATAAACTGGACGCTGGACCCAGAAGGGGCCACGCCCACTGGGGAGCTTGCCTTCCGGATCCGAACCCGCAACACAGATCCTATAAAAGAAACACCAGGCGGAAAACCATGTTACGGCACGAGGTTTGAGCCAGTGTCCGGGATCCCACAGCGAAAAGCCGATCATATCCGCATCAACCTGGAAGAGGACGTCAGCTTCGGACAGCTGACCACGGGCTTTGAACGGGTGCGCTTCATCCATCGGGCCCTGCCCGAGCTGGACCTGCGGGAGGTGGATGTTTCCACCGTTTTTTTCGGGAAGCCCCTGAACGCCCCGTTGCTGATCTCCTCCATGACCGGCGGCACGGAGGAGGCCGCCCGGATCAACCGGAACCTGGCCGAGGCCGCTCAGGCCTGCGGCATCGCCATGGGGCTGGGATCCATGCGCGCTGTCCTGGAACATCCCGAGCTGCTGCCTACTTTCCAGGTTCGTCGCTATGCCCCACATATCCTTCTCTTCGCCAACCTGGGGGCGGTGCAGCTGAACTATGGCTATACGGTGGATCACTGCCGGCGGGCGGTCGAGCTGGTGGAGGCCGATGCGCTCATTCTTCATCTGAACCCTCTGCAGGAAGCCCTCCAGCCGGAGGGAGATACCAACTTCGCCGGATTGCTGCGGAAAATCGAAGCCGTGTGCAGGGCCCTCCCGGTCCCGGTGGTGGTGAAGGAGGTGGGCTGGGGGATCTCGGAGGAGATCGCCCGGCTCCTCGCGGAAGCCGGGGTGGCGGCCATCGACGTGGCCGGGGCAGGGGGGACCTCGTGGAGCCAGGTGGAGATGCATCGGGCCCCCGATGAGGTGCACCGCCAGGTGGCGGCGGCCTTCCGGGAATGGGGGATCCCCACGGTGGAGGCCATCCGGATGGCCCGACGGGGCGCGCCCCATCTGCCGATCATCGCCAGCGGGGGGATCCGGGATGGGGTGGAGGTGGCCAAGGCCCTGGCCCTGGGGGCTTCCCTCGCCGGGATGGCCGGGCCGTTCCTGCGAGCGGCCGTGGTCTCCGTGGAGGCGGTGGTGGAAACCATCGAGATCCTCATCCGCCAGCTGCGGATCGCCATGTTCTGCGTGGGCGCCCGGAATCTGGAAGCCCTTCGCTCGGTCCCGCTGATGGAGGTCTGATGAACGCATGGGGGCAACAGGGGTCGAAGGAATTCGACCTTTAGAGGCCTTCGGCCGGTGGCCGGCCCCGCCGGCCAAAAGGCTTCTTGCGTCGGCGCCGGCCGACGCCCGGCGCGAAGCGCCCAACGAGGCCGATTTCCATCGGCGCACCCGCCGACGCGGGGCGCGGAATTGCCCGCCGTGACGGGCAGGAGCCGCCGGAGCGGCGATAAAAGGGCAGCGGCCGGTCGCGGCCCGTTCATTGGGGAGGATATAAGAGGCCGGCCTCCCTATCCTCACAAACAGAACAATTTTTGAGGCGACCGCATGGGCGCATGGGAAGCGTTTTTCAGTGAGTGGATGCCCCTTCTGGAGGGGGAGATGCGAGCCGCCGTGGGGGAGCCCGCTCATCCCTCCGAGCGGCTGTTTTACGGGATGCTCGCCTATCACCTCGGATGGGTGGATGCCCAGCTCCAGCCAGCACGGCAGGATGGCGGGAAGCGGGTTCGCCCCATGCTCTGCCTGCTGGCCTGCGCGGCCTGCGGCGGCGATCCCGCCCGGGCATTACCGGCGGCCGCGGCCATCGAGCTCCTCCACAACTTCTCCCTGATCCACGATGATATCCAGGATCGCAGCGAAACCCGTCGGGGCCGCCCCACCGTGTGGGCGCTCTGGGGGATCGCCCAGGCGATCAACGCCGGCGACGCCCTGTTCACCATCGCCCATCGGGCCCTCTGGCGGCTCCGGGAGCGGGGCGTGCCCGCGGAACGGATCCTGGAGGTGGCCGAGCGCTTTGATGCGGCCTGCCTGATGCTGACCCGTGGGCAGCATTTCGATTTATTGTTTGAAGGGATGCCCTATGTATCCGTCGAGGCCTACCTGGAGATGATCCGGGGGAAGACCGCCGCGCTGTTGCGGGCAGCCACCGGGATCGGGGCGCGCCTCGCCGATCGCCCCGCCGAGGACCTGGAGGCCTTCGGGGAAGCCTTGGGAATGGCCTTTCAGATCCAGGACGACCTCCTGGGGATCTGGGGGGATCCCGCAGTGACGGGCAAGCCGGCCGCCGATGATCTGCGGACGCGGAAGAAGACCCTTCCCGTGATCCTGGCGATGGGGCGGATCCCGGAGTTCGCGGAACGTTACCGTGATCCCCAAACTCCTCTGGAGGTCCTGCTTCAGGATCTGGAGCGCAGTGGGGCCCGCGCGGAAGCGGAGACCATGGCCGCCGGTTTCACCCAGCAGGCGATGGCCGCCCTGGAGCGCGCGGGGCTCCGACATCCCTATGGGGAGGCCCTGCGGGACCTCGCCTGGTCCCTGCTTTCCCGGACCCGATAGTGCGCTTCCGCTCACAGTGGAATCCGAACCGGATCTCTCTCCACGGCCCTGCGCAACATGATCGGCCGTTCACTGACTTCGGAGGGCAGTCCATTTCTCTCACCTGCGGTGAAAGAATCTGTGGACTTGAAAGCCCGGCTGAAAGCCTATGCGCAAACCCTCGGGTTTGACCTCGTGGGGGTGGCCCGGGCCGGGCCCACCCCTTCGGCGGACCGGTATGAAGAGTGGGTCCGGGCCGGCCGCGCGGCGACCATGGCTTACCTCACCCGCCCCGATGCGGTGGAGAAGCGCCGGGATCTGCGGAATCTCTGGCCGGAGGCCCGCTCGGTCATCGTCGTGGCCATGAACTACTACGCGGGGGAACATCCCCCACCGGAGGATCCGCCGAGCGGCCGCGTAGCCCGTTACGCCTGGGGGGACGATTACCACGAGGTTCTCGCGGAGCGCCTTCGCGCGCTTCTGGCGTTCCTGAACCGGGAAGCCGGTCGGCCCGTCCAGGGGAAGATTTACGTCGATGCCGGGCCCGTGCTGGAGCGCGCCTGGGCCGTGCAGGCCGGACTGGGATGGATCGGAAAGAACAGCATGCTGATCCATCCCCGCCTCGGATCCTATTTGGTCCTGGGGGTTCTCCTGGTCGACCTGGATCTGGAACCTGATCCGCCCTTCCTCTTCGATCACTGCGGGACATGCACTCGCTGCATCGACGCGTGCCCCACCGGATGTATCCGACCGGATCGCACGCTGGAGGCGGCGCGCTGTATCTCGTATCTGACCATTGAGCGGCGGGAGGGGATCCCGGAGGATCTACGCCCGGCGATCGGGGACTGGCTCTTCGGATGTGACATCTGCCAGGAGGTGTGCCCCTGGAACCGACGATTCGCCCGGCCGACCCGGGAGCCGGCCTTCCAGCCCCGCGAGGGGATCGCCCGAATGCGGCTGGAAGAGGTTCTCCGGATGGATGAGACAGCGTTCCGGGCCCGATTCCGGCGCAGCGCCATCCGCCGCGCCAAATGGCGCGGGCTGGTGCGCAATGCCCTGGTGGTCGCCGGGAACCTGCGGGCACAGGCGATGAAGCCCTGGATCCAGGTCTGGCGGGAACATGAGGACCCCATGCTCCGGGAGCACGCGGAGTGGGCCATGCAAGCCATGAAGCGCTAAATCGTGAATCCATGGAAATGAGGTATTGACAGGGCCTTCCTCCCTGGGATAGAATGGCCTCGAATCGCCGGATCCGGAACGCGCGTGCCACTCAAAGAGACAGAAACCATTCATCGGCTCATCGGATCCCGTGTTCCGAATCTGAAGTCAAAACCCCTTCCAGGAGGGAAGCGATGACGCACATCATCACCAGCTTGTGTCTGCGCGATGGCGCCTGCGCCCAGGTCTGCCCGGTCGAGTGCATCGTCCCTGGCAAGCCTGAAGACCAGTGGCCCTGGTATTACATCGACCCCGATACCTGCATCGATTGCGGCGCCTGCGTTCCGGAGTGTCCCTATGAGGCGATCTTCCCCGAGGACGAGGTCCCCGAAGCCTACACCATGAAGCCCGGCCAGGTCCGTGTGATCATGCGCGCGCCGGGGGACATCGAGCGCTATGAGGCCAAAGGGGGCGAGGTGGTCAACCTCCGGGAAGACATCCCCTTCAACTATAAGTTCTATAAGGAAGGTCCCGGCTACAATGCCCGCAACATGTAGCGCCTCGACCAAAAGAGGCCTGTGAGCGGAGCAGACAGGCCCCGGCCGATCGCGGGCCGGGGCCTTGTTGCAACGAACGTTCCCGGCGAGGAAAGGTTGGGGTCATGCAGGCCATCCCAGGCGGCCGGCTCCGGTTGCCCCATGATGGGTCTTCCGCCGGGAGATCGGCGAAGGAGGATCCCCCGGGGGCAGGAGCCCCCTGCAGGAGCCGCTTCCGCGGCATGGGTCGGGGCGGAAGCCACTTCTACCCGATCTTATAAAGCCGGGCGGGGCGGGCCACCTCCGGTGCTGATGTGGGGCTCCCCTCCTCTCATCGCTCCCCATAGTTATAAAAGAAGTGCACCAGCGCCTCGATCCCCCGAGACCAGGTGGGCAGGTGCAGCTTCTCATTCGGGGCGTGGTAGTTATCATCGGGCAACCCGAAGCCGGTCAGCACCGATTCCACCCCCAGGATCTCCTTGAGCTGGGTGACGATGGGAACGGTTCCCCCCTCCCGCTTGAACAGCGGGCGTCGGCCCCACACGGCTTCCAGAGCGCGGCTCAGGGCCTGCACCGCCGGGTGGTTCCGGTCGGTCAGGGAGGCCCGCACCCCCGCCATGCGGATCACCTCCCAGCGCACCGTCCTGGGGGCATGGGTTTCCAGATAGCGCAACAGCTGTTGATAGACCTCCTCCGGGTCCTGATCCGGCACCAGCCGCATGGAGATCTTGGCCATTGCATAAGCCGGCAGCACCGTCTTCGCCCCGGGGCCGGTGAACCCGGCGAGGAGACCGTTCACCTCCAGCGTGGGCCGCGCGCCGATGCGCTCGATCGGGGTATAACCGGCCTCTCCCCACAGGGCGGGCGCCCCGGTCAGCTCCAGATAGAAGCGCTCATCCATTGGCAGCCGGGCCAGCTCCGCCCGCTCCTCGTCCGTCAGAGGGCGCACCCGATCATAGAACCCGGGGAGCGTCACCCGGCCTTCCGTGTCGTGCATGCCGGCGATGAGCTCGCAGAGGGCCTGCGCCGGGTTGTGCACCACACCGCCGTAGAGGCCGGAATGCAGATCATGGGCCGGCCCGTAAACCCGCAGCTCAAAGTAGGCCAGGCCTCGCAGCCCGTAGGTGATCGTCGGCAGATCCGGCGCGATCATCCCGGCATCCGGGTTCAGGGAGACCGTGCACTGCAGGCGTTCCCGGTTCTGCTCGATGAAGGCCGGCAGGCTGGGGGAGCCGATCTCCTCCTCCCCCTCGATCAGGAACTTCATGTGAACCGGAAGAGGGCCGGAATGGGCGACAGCCTCAAAGGCTGCGATGGAGGCCATCACCTGCCCTTTCATATCCGAAGCGCCCCGGGCGTAAAGGTTCTCGCCCCGCACCGTCGGCTCGAAGGGCCCACTCTCCCACAGATCCAGCGGATCCGGCGGCTGCACGTCGTAATGGCCGTAGACCAGCACCGTCGGGGCCTCCGGATGGCCCGCTGGAGCTTCGCCGTAAACGACGGGGTGGCCCTCCGTGGACAGAACCTCCACGCGCTCCGCCCCGGCCTTCCGCAGCCGATCGGCCACCCATTCCGCAGCCCGCCGGACATCGGCATGATGGGCCGGATCCGTAGAGACCGAAGGGATCCGAAGGAATCCCTTCAGATCCTCCAGGAACCGATCCCGGTTCCGCCGCACATACTCCAGCGCTTGAAGGCGTGGATCGGACATGGGATACGCCTCCCCATTGGGATAGCTGGGAACCGCACCGCAGGAGTTACGCGGTGAATCCCCGGGGGTTTGGGGGCCGGGGCCGCCGCTGACAGCCCCTCAGGGCCCAGAACCCCCGGGAAGAGCCGGGGCCCTTTGACCTTCACGCCGCCCGGGCTTCCTGTGGATGCGCAACGCCCCCGAACTGGGCGGCGATCTCCTCGGAGGAAGGATAACCCTCACATCCCATATAGGCCGCCAGCGTGGGGTGCACCGCGCGGATCGCCTCATAGATCCGCATGGCGATATAGCGGTAGGCGAAATGGCCGTTGGGCCCGCCCCGCAGCCGGCACAGGTGATACGCTTCCCGCAGGTTCATGGTCATCAGCACCCGCCGGTAGACGGCGTTCGGCAGCACATAGGCCGCCGCCTCGCCGACAACCGGCCGCATCGCCTCCCACAACGCCATCGCCCCCTCGACCGCAGCCCGATATCGCGCCCCTACCCCCGCTTCCTCCACAGCCCGCGGGATCGCGTAACCATAGGCGGCCGTCAGGACCTGAGGGGTCTGGGTCATCATCCGGTGGCGCTTGAGATCGTAATAGGCCCCTTCGTCCATCAGACAATCAAAGGTATACACGATGTGCTCCAGCTCCCGCACCGGGATATCGAAGGGGCTCCGGCCGCCCAGCGCATCCTCCAGGATCCTCCGCCGGTCCTCGGGGCGGAGCTCCCGCGCCCAGGCCAGGGCCTCCTCGAAGCTCACCGCCCGAAATCGATACACGCAGGCGGCGATCAGCCGAACCTCCGCCTCCGGATCCCAGGACACCAGGCGAACCCCATCCAGGGGAACCGGGCCCTCCGGGAGCGCCTGCGCCCACTCCCGCAAGCGGGCTGTGCTGTGTTGCAGATACGCGTTGGGCTCTGCGTATTTGAGCAGGGTGGGGACCTCCTGAAGGGCCACGGCTTTCACCGCGCGGGCGATCTCGCGGACCTCCTCGAGGGGATGCGAGAGCCATTTGCGGAGCCCGTGCTCCAGGGCCCGGGCGTTGACCGTCATCCCGATGTTGGTCAGGGTGGCGGTGGGCAACAGATACCGGCAGACATCCATCGCCCGGATGCGCAACCGGGTGCGATACGCCCTCTCGCTCTCCTCAGGACGGCGCGGGAACCACGCCTCCACCACCCGCCCAACCGGTTCCAGGGCGGCGTGATAGGTCTCGAAAAGCTGCCCCACCACCGCGCAGTAGGCGTCCCGGAAGGGAGAAGCGGCGATCTCCGGCGGCATATAGAACGATTCCCGGTCTAGGATCTGAAAACGAGTGGATTTCTCCGTGAAGGAAGCCAGACGGACCCCCTCGATGGCCTCGGCGGCCAGACGGGAGATGTTCTCGAAAGCGATATGAAGGACGGCGTGCTCCGCCACCGAAGCATGACCATAGCCGACGACCCATTTTTCGTGGAACTGCGAGGCGGTTTCCTCGCTGAGGCTCTCGGCGATCGCATCGAAGGGCTCCGGGCTGCGGCTGGTCTTCGCAAAGGCCACCGCGATGACCTCGGGGCGATACCGCCGCGGATCCAGCAGGTAAATCCTTCTCACCCGCATCCCTTCACCTCCCCCGGGACGGTGCTCCCGCCTATCTGCTGATTCTGCATATGAACCCTGATGATGGCAAACGGGAAGGAGGAGTTCATTATCCGACCTGGCCGAACGTGGGTTAAGATTGAAAGCGGGAACCCCATTTCGTGAGGCCTCCGATGCGCGCCGTAGATATTATCGAGAAGAAGCGGGACGGACAGGAGCTCACGCCGGAGGAAATCCGGTTTTTCGTAGAAGGGTTCACCCGGGGGGAGATCCCGGACTATCAGGCGGCCGCCTTTCTGATGGCAGTTTACTTCCAGGGCATGACGCCCCGTGAGACGGCGGAGCTCACCCTGGCCATGGCCTACTCGGGACAGGTGCTGGATCTCCACGACATCGCCCCGGTGGTGGTCGATAAGCACTCCACCGGCGGCGTGGGGGACAAGGTGAGCCTGGTGGTGGTGCCCCTGGTGGCCGCCGCCGGCCTCCCGGTGGGCAAGATGAGCGGCCGCGGCCTCTCGTTCACCGGGGGGACCATCGATAAGCTGGAATCCATTCGAGGGTTTCGGGTGGAGCTCACGGTGGAAGAGTTCCGGGAACAGCTGCGCCGGGTCGGCGCGGTCCTCTGCGGGCAATCCGCGGATCTGGCCCCTGCAGATGGCAAATTCTACGCCCTGCGAGATGTCACCGGAACAGTCCCCAGCATCCCGCTGATCGCTGCCTCCATTATGAGCAAGAAGATCGCCGCGGGAGCCGACGCCATCGTCCTGGATGTGAAGGTCGGCAACGGCGCTTTCATGAAAACCCTGGACCAGGCCCGCGCCCTCGCCCGGCAGATGGTCGAGATCGGCACCGCTCTGCGGCGCCGCGTGGTGGCGGTGATCTCGGATATGAACCAGCCCCTGGGGGAAGCCGTGGGCAACGCCCTGGAGGTGAAGGAGGCCATCGCCACCCTTCGAGACGATGGGCCTCCGGACTTCCGGGAGCATTGCCTGATCATCGCAGCCCACATGCTGCATCTGGGCGGGCGCGTGGCGAATCTGGAGGAAGGGCGCCGGCTGGCGGAGGCCACCCTCGCCTCAGGAGCTGCCTGGGACAAATTCCGGGCCCTCGTCGCCGCCCAGGGGGGAGATCTCTGCCAGATCGAGGATCCCGAACAGCTTCCGCGCGCCCGGCTGATCCGCGAGATCCCGGCCCCGGCGGAGGGCTACCTAGCGGAGGTGCGAGCCTATGAAATCGGCATGGCATCCGTCGCCCTGGGTGCCGGGCGAACGAAGAAGGGAGAGCCTGTGGATCCTGCTGTCGGGATCCTGGTGCATCGGAAGGTGGGGGCGTTCGTGCGGCAGGGGGAGCCGCTCTTCACCGTGCACGCAAACGATGAAGCGCGCCTGACGGAAGCGGAGCGCTGGCTGGCCCGCGCTGTGCGCATTCAGGAGGCGCCTGTCCCTCCGTTCCCCCATATCTATGAGACCATCTCGAACGTGGGGTGAGGGATCGAAACCAGCCCGCTGCGGGCCCCTTTCCCAGAAGCTCCCGGGGCCATCCCACTTCCCGGAAGGGTTGCAGGCCAGACCTCCCGGATAGCCCGGGAGCTGGACGTGATCCTTACAGGGACAAAAGGAGACTATGACGCGACAAAACCATGCCCTGCTGGCCCTGAGCGCCATCGCCCTGGGCTGGGCGCTGGTGATGTTCACGATCTGGCGGCTGTATCCAGACCAGTCGCCGGCCCGCCTGCTGGTCACCATCGGGCTGGGGCTGACCGCATGGGGAGCGCTCTGGTTCCCGGTGGAATTCCTCCATCGGCGCTTCAGCCCGCGGGGGCTCGATGAAGATGACCTCCGGCGGATGCTGGAGCGGGTCTGGCGGCGCAGCGGGTGGGGGGCGCTGTGGGCATCCGCCCTCGCGATGCTCTTCCTCCAGCGCGCGCTGCGATGGGACTGGCTCCTCCTGTTCGGGACACTGCTGCTCGGCGCCGAGCTCCTCTGGATGGCCACGGAGCCATCCCGGAAGCCAGAATCCGCTCTGACCGGCAGGCGCCGCATCGACCGACGTTAGCGCTCGCTGCGCCCTCCGGGCCGCCCAAGGGACGATCCCGCCTGTTCGCCATTTTTCCGTCATCCCATAAATCACGAGGAGGCATCCATGAGCGATCGCAAAGCAGCAATCCGAACCCATCTGGAGCAGACGCGAGCAGAAGTGCTGGCGGTCGTCTCCCAACTAAAGGAATCCGATTGGGAAAAGCCAGTTCAGGGCGAACACGGAAAGTGGACCGCCCGTCAGGTCCTGGCCCATCTGGCCGCGGCGGAGATCGGCCAGATGTCCCGTATCCAGCGGGTGCTGGCCGGGGAACGCTATATGCCCGAGGGCTTCAACCTGGACTTCTGGAACGAGCGCCAGGTCCAGAAGCGGGAGAACCAGCGCGTGGAGGACATCCTGAAGGATCTGGAAGCCTCCCGCCAGGCCCTGCTCCAGCTTCTGGACTCCCTGAGCGAGGAGCAGCTGGATGTCGAAGGCCAGCACGCCATCGGGGCGATGATGACGGTGGAGCAGATGTTTTATCATCTGGGGAACCACGAGCGGGATCACGCGGCCGAGCTGCGGCGGGCCCTTGAATCATAGGGACAGGTGTTACGCCGCTGAACTTCCCTAAGGAATTGAGGGGCTGGGGTGGCCACCCTGGCCCCAGGGGGAAGTCCCTTCCCATCCCCAGGAGATCCTCGATGATCCCCGGATGGGCGACGCCGGAGGGGACACGGACCTATGGAGCCCGTTTTCAGGATCGGGCGGCCCCCGGCCACTTCCGCCTGGCTCAGGGGCTATGGCTGTCCTCCATCGGCATCGGCACCTATCTGGGCCACCCTGACCCGGAGACCGACGCCCGGTATGTGGAGGCCATGGTTTGCGCCGTGACCTCCGGGTGCAACGTCATCGACACGGCGATCAACTACCGCTTCCAGCGCAGCGAGCGCTGCGTGGGCGAGGCCCTCCGCCGCCTGTTCGCCCGGGGTTTCCGCCGGGAGGAACTGGTCATCGCCACCAAGGGGGGATATGTCCCCTATGAGGGGGACTGGCCAGCGGATCCCCGGCGCTACATCGAGGAGGCCTTCCTGCGGACCGGGATCGCGCGGCCGGAGGACTTCGTCAACGGTCACTGCATTGCCCCGGGATATCTCCGCCATCAGCTGGAACAGAGCCAGCACAACCTGGGGCTGGAGACCATCGATGTCTATTTCATCCATAACCCGGAGGAACAGCTCGCCGCTGTCTCCAGGGAGGAGTTTCGGAGGCGCCTGCGGGCGGCCTTCGCCGCGCTGGAGGAAGCCGTCGCCATGGGATACATCCGCTTCTATGGCACCGCCACATGGACCGCCTATCGCGCTTCTCCCCAGGCGTCCGACGCGCTATCCCTGATGGAAGTTGAGACTATCGCCCGGGAGGTCGGCGGGCCGGATCATCGGTTCCGGTTTGTGCAGCTGCCTTACAACCTGGCCATGCCGGAGGCCGCCCTGCGAAGGAACCAGCTGCGGGGAGAGGGATGGGGAACGGTGCTGGAGGTGGCGGAGGATCTGGGGATCACGGTGTGGGCGAGCGCCTCCTTGATGCAGGGGCGCCTGCTCCGGAGCTGGCCGCTGTGGCTGCGACGCCTCTTCCCCGAGGGCCTCTCGGAAGCCCAGTGCGCCCTCCAGTTTGTTCGCTCCACCCCGGGGATCACCACCGCCCTAGTCGGCATGAGCCGGGCCACCCACGTGGAGCACAACCTCACCCTGATCCAACACCCACCCCTGGCCCCGGAGGCCATACGGACCATTCTGAACGCTCTGAGGACCTCCCGGTAAGGCTCGGGGGTCGAAGGCATTCGACATGAAGAAGCCTCGGGCCAAAAGGCTTCTCGCGTCGGCGAAGGCCGACGCCCGGCGCGAAGCGCCCCGCGAGGCCGATTTCCATACGGCGCGAGAGGCCGACGCCCAGCGCGGGGGGCGTCGAATGAATTCGACCTCGAGAGGCGTTCGGCCGATGGCCGGCCGGCGCCGGCCGAACGCCTTTTCGCGTCGGCGCAGGCCGACGCGGGGCGCGCAGCGCCCCGCGAGGCCGATTTCCATCGGCGGAATCGGTTCGCTTTTACTCGGCCGACGGGCCCCGGGCCCGTTCCTCCTCCACCAGCACCCGGCGCAGGACCTTGCCCACCATGCTCTTGGGGAGCTCGCTCCGGAACTCGATGAAGCGCGGGATCTTGTAAGGCGCCAGCTTATCCCGGCACCATTCCCGGATCTCCTCCACCGTGGCCGTCTGCCCTTCGTGGAGCACGACCCATGCCTTGACCGCCTCCCCTTGATGGGGGTCCGGGATCCCGGCCACGGCCACTTCTTTGATCTTGGGATGCTGGGCCAGGACCTCCTCGACCTCCCGCGGCCACACCTGATAGCCGCCCGGCTTGATCACTTCCTTCTTCCGATCCACGATGTAGAAGTAGCCATCCTCATCCATGCGGGCGATGTCGCCCGTGTAGAGCCAGCCGTTCCGCAGGGCGTTCTCTGTCTCCGTCGGCCGGTTCCAGTAGCCCTGGAACACCTGCGGGCCCCGGAGCACCAATTCCCCGATCTCCCCCGGCGGCAGCTCCGTCACCCCATCCTCCAGGCTGACGATCTTCGCGTCCACATCGGGAAGGGGAATGCCGATGCTGCCTTCTTTGTTCACACCATAAAGCGGGTTGCAATGGGTGGCCGTGGGCGCCTCCGATAGGCCGTAGCCCTCTACCAGCTTCGCCCCGGTGATCTCCTCAAAACGGCGTTTGATCTCCAGGAGCAGCGGCGCGGCGCCGGAGATGCATGCCCGGATAGTGCGCAGATTGTATTTGCCGGCCTTGACATCCGGATGGTTATTGATGGCATTGTATAGGGTCGGCACCCCCGGGAACATGGTCACCCGATAGCGCTGCAACCCATCCAGGAGGGTGGGAAGATCCCGCGGGTTCGGCACCAGAACCAGGGTGGCGCCGCACTGCATGGCCAGACCCATGGCCACGATCATTCCATAGGCATGGAAGAGGGGCAGAGCCCCCATGACCACCTCCTGGCCCTCCCGGATCTCCGGATCCCACGCCCGAACTTGGAGGACATTGGCGACGATATTACGATGGAGAGCCACTGCCCCCTTCGAGAGGCCGGTGGTCCCGCCCGTATACTGGAAGATCGCCACATCATCCGGCCCCACGTCCACCGCCGGCCGCTGGTCCGGCCGGTAACGCCGCAACAGATCCTGGAACCACATGTCATCATCCCGTAACACCACTCGATCCCCTTCCTGGCGCTCCCGGGTCAGGGTATAGAGGAGCTTTAACAGCGGGCTCATATATTCCTTGATGTGGGCGGCAACGATCCGGCGCACTGAGGTGTTGGGCTGAACGGATTTCACCCGTTCATAGATCCGGCTGAGGACGATCGCCACAGTCGCCCCGGAGTCCGCCAGCTGATATTCCAGCTCCCGGGGGGTGTAGATCGGGTTCGTGGCGACCACGATGCCACCGATCTTCTGGATCGCGAAATAGGCGATAACAAACTGGGGGATGTTGGGCATAATCAGGGCCACCCGATCGCCCTTCCGCACCCCCAGCTCATGGTAGAGCGCGGCCGCCAGGCGGTCGGAGAGCTCGTTGAGCTCCCGATAGGTCATGGCGCTGCCCGCAAAGCCCGGATGAGCAGGCTTAAAGATCAGAGCCGGGCGATCGGGAAACCGCCGGGCGGAATCCTCCAGGAAGCGGAAGAAGGGGATGGGTGGATACACTAAGGAACGGGGGGTGCGGGGATCATAAAAGCGATGCCAGGGTCGCTCCATGGAGCACCTCCTAAGCCTGATACACCTTCCCCATAATTATAATAATGTTTCTGTCTCCTCTGTCAACAGATCCCAATTGATCTCCCCAGCCGGAGCTTCGCCGAAAGGTTGACCGCTCTCCGAAGCCTTGATAACATAAAAGCAGCCGCGGTCTCGCTCTCCATCGCTCCGCCTATCCCCTTGGGTATCAATGAACAAAAATCTCAAGGATTTCATTCGAAACGAGCGACAGCAATGGTTTGTGGGCCGTCAGATGGAGCGATCCGCTTTCCAAGCTGTCCTTCGTGAAGCGGAACGCAAGGGTGCGGTGTTTTTCGTTTTCGGCCCCGGGGGGATCGGAAAAACCACCCTGCTCCGTGAATGGGAAGCAATGGCGCAATCGCTGGGGGTTCCCACCGCTTTCTTAGACGGGCGCTATATCCATGCCCACACCCCCGCATTCATCGAGAATGTTGTGCGCGCCCTGGGGGGAGAATCCGAAACCTCCTTGGAGGAGCTGTGGGGGCGCTTGCCCTGCCCTCCAGCGATCTTCCTGGATGGATACGAAGCCTTGCAGGGTTTAGAAGCAGGGTTTAGAAGCATGGTTAATGGAAGATTTCATCCCGCGCCTTCCGGCGGGCTCGATCGTGGTGATAGCCAGCCGTCACCCTCCCTCTTTGAAATGGCGAACGGATCCAGGTTGGGCGCAGCTCATTCGAGTGTTCCCGCTGCGGAACTTCTCCTTTGAAGAGACCGCGGAATATCTTCGACGACGCGGGATCCCTGAATCTCAACACCGGACCGCCTTCAGTCTGACCTGGGGGCATCCTCTGGCTCTGGCTCTGGTGGCCGACATCCTGCAGCAACAACCAGGGCGGCTTCCCGAGATCGAAGCCATCCCCGACCTCTTCTCCAGCCTGCTGGAAATCTTCCTGGAAGAAGTGCCCACTCCCGCTCACCGAGCCGCCCTGGAAGCATGCGCCCTGGTGCGATCTCTGAGCGAGCCCCTCCTGGCGGAGGCCATCGGGCAGGCGGACGTCGAGGCCCTCTTTAACTGGTTACGTCGCCTATCCTTCGTCGAATCCGGCCCCCACGGACTGCGGCTTCACGATGTGGTGCGCGAGAGCATCCTCGCCGATCTACAATGGCGCAATCCGGAAAGATACCGGGACCTGCATCGCAAAGCGCAGTCTTACTATATGCGACGTCTGAACGAGCTCCAGGATCCGACGCGCCTCGAACTTCTCGTCGATTATATCTATTTGCATCGCCGGCACCCGCTCCTTCGACCCTTCTTTGTGGAGCTGCGGATCCGCTGGGCCGCTGAGGACACGTTCTTCATTGATCATCCGACTCCGTCCGAACATCATCAGCTACTCGAATGGATCGCCTTGTATGAGGGAGAGATCTCGGCCTCTCTGGCTGAACACTGGTTTCACCGTCAGCCCGATGGGCTCATCGTCGTCCGCGATCAATCCAAGGAGGTCCGAGGGTTCCTGCTCGCGTTGCGTTTAGAAGACATTGCGCCCGCGGAGTCCTCTATTGATCCGGCCATTGATATTGCCCTCTCATGGCTCCAGCGCCATGCCCCATTGCGCCCCGGGGAAAGGGGGCTCTACTTCCGCTTCTGGATGGCTCGGGACACTTACCAAGATCTCTCTCCTGTCCAGAGCCTCCTGGGGCTTGAGATGGTCCGGCTTTGCCTCACCACTCCACGCCTGGCCCTTTCCTTCTTTCCTTTCTCGAACCCGGAGTTCTGGGCCCCCCTGTTCGCCTACGCTGAGATCCCCCGCTGGCCTCATGTAGATTTCGAAATCGGCGGTCGTCGCTACGGCGTCTATGGTCAGGACTGGAGGAAAACGCCTATCCCGCTTTGGCTGGCCCGCCTGGGGAAAAAGGAGGCAGAGCCCGTTGCGGAACCTTTCCAACCTCCCTCCGATGAATCCATCGTTGTTCTGAATTTTTCTGATTTCCGCGAAGCCGTTCGCCAGGGCTTTCGAGATCTGCACCGGATCGATCGATTGGCCGAAAACCCCCTGGCCCGATCCCGCCTGGTTCTCTCTCGCACAGGCTGGCAAGCTCCCGCCGAGAAACGCGGAGCCCAACTCCAGCAAATGCTGCTTGAGGCCGCCCGCCGGCTGCAAGCCTCCCCCAAAGATGCCCGCAAATACCAGGCCCTTCATTGCACTTACATCGAACCCCTGGGATCTCAGGAGCGGATCGCCGAGCGCCTGGATCTCCCCCTCAGCACCTATCGGCGTTACCTGCAATCCGCCTTGGATCAAATCACCGCTTGGCTGTGGGAACAGGAGCTATCCGCTTAACCCCTCTCCCCTACGGCCTCGTCCGACTTCCCGCCACCAAGGCCTGGCCAATCGCCATGAACAAACTCACAAATCCCAGGAAATTCAAAACCTCCGCCAAAGTGTGAGAAAACAAAATCACTGTAACATTGATATGATATAAAATATACGAAAATTGTGAAATTGAATACATCAAAAAACCGAGGGAGGCAAGCGTGTATTTGCTTTGATAACATTGGTATGCAAACCACAATGCGACGAGGAGAAAGGTGAGGTGGATCATAATAAAAACCGGGTTAGGAATTTGATCGGCAAAGGCTCCGAAATGCATAGCGCCCTCCCTGGTTTAGTTTAGCGCACACGGATAATACCCTGCATATGGGTATGGCGTTGGCAGAAGTAGGGATACTCCCCTGCTTGGCGAAAGGTCCAGGAAAAGGAGCGCCCCTGTTCAAGGGGACCGGAATCGAAAAGCCCGGAAGGGGCTTCCGGCTTTCCACTGGTAACCGTATGGGTGGTGGCGTCCTCATTGATCCAAACCACAGTCGTCCCCGCAGGGATCTCCAGGATCTCGGGCTGGAAACGGAATAGACGGATCCGAATCCGCTCTACCGGCGATGTAGAGGTGGGCGTTGGCCAGGGCGTCGACGTCATGGCCGTCGGTGACGGAAGGGGCTGAGGGATCGAACCCGGTGTCGAAACCCCGCATGCCGCAAGTCCGAGGGCCATCCCAATGCTCCGAAGCCATCGCACTCGTATCCCCAAAGGCATGGCGGATTCACCCCCAGCGCTTCAAGTGAGCTGGGGGCTGCTCGCAGGAAGCAGCCCCCAGCCGCGCACTCGCCTTACGGGCGGAATTTATCTGGGAACTGCTTGACAATGGCTTCAGCCAATGGGTCGGCGATCATTCGCATATGGGCGTAGGCCTTGCGCAGGGCCATGTAGGCCTGGTCCGGATTCCCCGCCGCCTGGGCGTCGATCACCGCCTTCAAGGTCAGAATGTGCTCCTTGACCAAACCGGCAACCGCTTCCTTGGTCAGATTCGGATTCGCCGAGCTCAGGAAAGCCCCAAATTCCTCCGTATACGCCAGAAGATCCGCTACCGCCTTATCCTGCTTCCCCTTGTCTTTCATCGCCAGCCCCATCGTGTAATCCACCACAAACCCAATATGCTTCCGCCAGAGCGGCAAGAACGCCTTCTCCGCATCCGCCCCATATACCGACCCCACCGCCTTCGAAAGATCCACCGAGTTCGCATCCAGCGCCGCAGCCGCCGCCTTGAACTCCGCCTCCCGCTTCCCCA
>NZ_DAOUCJ010000033.1 GCF_034432235.1 Thermoflexus sp.
CTCCCAGAACGCTTTCTGCAGAGGATGCAGCTCGCCATCTTTGGCCAGACCTTCCACTGTCAGAATCTCCGCCCCGTCGGCTTGGACCGCGAACACTGTGCAGCTTTTGACGGCCTTCCCGTTCAGAAGGACGGTGCATGCCCCACAGCTGGTCGTATCGCAACCCACGTGGGTCCCTGTAAGCCCCAGGATGTCCCGAAGGAAATACACCAAGAGCATGCGGGCTTCCACATCGGCCTCGTATGGACGGCCATTGACCGTTACCCGGATTCGCTGCCGAGCCGCGGGCTGGATAGCCTCCATGGCTTTACGGACAGCTGTCCGGCGGGGCGCCGCTGTTGCACGCTTTCCCTTGCGAGCCGGCATGATTGCCTCCTTTCATGGGGATCAGCGGATACGGCTGGAACCTCCAGATCCGTAACAACATCCCCCGGTCCGGATCACACCATCGGAATACGCTCCAGAGCCTTCCGGAGAGCCCGGACGGTCAGGACGCGCACCATATCCCGCTTGTATTCAGCAGGCCCGCGGGTGTCGCTGGTGGGCTGGGAGGCCTCGGCCGCCAGCTCTCCCGCCCGGGCAATCACACCTTCGTCCAGGCGCTTGCCGATCAGCCATTCCTCCGCCTCCCGGGCGCGCAGGGAAGTGGGTCCCACCGCGCACAGCCCAATGCCAGCCTTCCGACACACCCCATCCGCATCCAGGGCGATCTGGACTCCCACTGCGACCACGGCGAAGTCGCCTACCTTGCGTTCGATCTTGAGGTAAGCCCCGGCCTCCCGCGGCCCAGGAGCGGGCACCCGGATCTCCGTTACGATCTCGCCAGGCTGCAGAGCGGTCATAAAGGGTCCGGTGAAGAACTCCTCCAGCGGTACAGTGCGCTGGCCTATCCGACGGCCCTTGGGGCCAGTGATCACCACCTCCGCCTTCGCTGCCAGAAGAGCCGCTCCCCAATCCCCTGCTGGATCCGCGTGGGCGATGGAACCTCCGACGGTGCCCCAGTTACGCACAATAGGATCGGCGATGACCCGCGCTGCATCCGCCAGGAGAGGATAACGCTGCTGGATGAGCGAGGCGCGCTCCATTGCGCGATGACGCACCATGGCACCGATACGCAGAACCCCCCGGTCCTCTTCCAGGAAGTCCATGCCGGGGATGCGATTGAGGTCGATGAGGACCTTCGGGTTGGCCAGCCGGAATCGCATCATCGGGATCAGGCTTTGCCCGCCAGCCAGGAGACGGGCATCCGGGCCGTATTGCTGGAGGAGGCGGATAGCCTGATCCAGGGTCGAGGGGGCGGCATATTCAAATGGCGCGGGAAACATGGGGGCCTCCTGATCATGGGATGATCACGGCGCGGCCGATGTAGCGGCGGTTCTTGAAATCGTCAATGGCCTGGTTGATTTGCTCTAGCCGATACTGCCGGCTGTGAACCTTCACCAGACCCCGAGCATTGAGATCCATCAATTCCACCAGCTCCATGTAGTTCCCAACCAGGCTCCCAGCGATCGTGATCTCATTGAAAATCATCTGCACCGTGGGGACCTCGAGCTTCCCTCCGTAACCGATGATGAAATGGGTTCCTCCCCTGCGGAGCATCTGCCAGCCTTGCTGCTCCACCCCCGCCTCTCCAACGAAATCCAGAACCACATGAGCACCCCCCTTCGTCCGCTCGCGGACCTCCGCCACGAGGTCCGGGCCGCCGGGGAGGACTTCATCCGCCCCCAACTCCTGGGCCAGGCGACGGGCGGACTCGGTGATGTCTACAGCGATAATGCGGGCGCTGGAAAGGGCACGGAGAGCCTGGAGGGCGATGTGGCCCAGGCCGCCGATCCCGATGATCACACAGGAGGTTCCCGGAGGCAGCAATTTCGCCGCCCGCTTGGCGGCCCGATAGGCGGTGAGGCCCGCATCGGCCAGCGGGGCCACATCGGCAGGGGCCACCCCATCGGGGAGTTTAACCAGAGCCCGCTCGTTCGTCACCAGATATTCGGCGAACCCTCCGTTAGCGTTCAGGCCAGGAAAGACACCCCGCTCGCAATACATATCCTCCCCCTGACGGCATGCCAGACACACCCCGCAGGTTCGAAGAGGATGACAAATCACGGCATCCCCCGGCTTCACCGAGGTCACCGCGCTCCCCACCTCCTCCACCCAGCCGGCGTTCTCGTGGCCAGGGATGTAGGGGAGCAACTTCCCGTCTGGATCCAGAATGCTCCGCCACACGCCTTCGATGATGTGCAGATCGGTGCGGCAGAGGCCAGCCGCCCCAATACGCACAATGACTTCGTCCGGAGCAGTGATCTTCGGCTCCGGGACCTCCTCAATTTGCAGCTGGACGTTCAAATGCGGGTCATACTGGTAGAGGCGGGCCGCTTTCATGGCTGACCTCCAAAGGGCAAATAAACCAGGATAAGCATGTGCAGCAGCCAGGCCGCGCATGGGCCTGTTGTGTAATGGCCCTCCTATGCAGCCATCGCAGCCAGCCGCTGGCCGATCGGATCGCGCTGGAGCTTCTCCCGTTGAGCGGCGATGTCGATCCCATAAAGCCGCGCCGCGTTCTCCCCCAGGATCTTGCGTTTGGTCTCCAGGGTCAGATCAACGCCATATTCCTCTTTGATGTCCGGCGGCAGCTCGAAGGAGATGAACCGCTCAATGATCCAACGCGGCGACCAGAGGGCATAATCGCTGCCGAAGAGAATGCGATCAGGTCCCAGCCAGTAGAGGAGATTGGCCATGATCTCGGCGAAATACCGTGGGCGGGAGTGGATAAAGGCGATGGCCACCGCCAGGCCCGCGTAGACGTTCTTGTCCTGCGTCGCGATCCAGCAGAAGTCATCCAGGCGCGGCAGGCCACAGTGCTCCACAATGAAATTCAAATCGGGGAAGTCAGAGGCCGCTTGATCCACATCATGCACATCGAAGGCATCCTTGTTCAGCGGGTAGATCGTGGGGCCTTTATGAACATGGATATTGCGGATCCCCAGCTCGCGGCAGAGCTCCAGATAACGGTAAGCCATGGGCTCCGTCAGTCGCCATCCACGGGACTCCCCCCGCCACTCCGCTGTATAGAGCTTCAAGCCCTGGATGGGATATTCCTCCACCATCCGCCGGAACTCATCCAGGCCCTTCTCTCCCCAGCGGGGATCAAAGGTGCCGCACAGGATGAAGCGCTCGGGATACTTCTGCTTGAGGACGTAGTTCTGGACATGGGTATTAAAACCGTTCTTGAAGAACTCAGTGAGATAGGTGGAGTTGAAGATCCCCATATCCACATAGCCTTCAAGAAAGAGATCCCGGATCAGGGTTTCCTCATCGTATTTGCAATATTTATCGAAGGGCCAGACATAATCCGCGGGGCTGAGGGCCTTGTGATAATCGTAAAAGCAAAGCATCCAGCCTTCCCCGTATTTGTTCCGCCAGTTCTCCGGGCTTCCATCCCAGAAATGGATGTGGCCATCGATCACGAAAATCTCCTGTCCATCGACCCGGATCATGGGGCACCTCCTTTCCGACTGGCCAGCAAGGCCTGGCAGAGAAAAGCATTGGATTTGAAATTCAGGAGAGCCGCTCGACTTCGACAGAGATAGTCGTTGAAGGATTCGAGAGGGATTGGATGGCCATCCGCATCCAGCATGAGGGGAGCATCGGGGCGCATATCGAGGCCCAATTCCCGCCGTCGCTCCAGATAACGCCGAATCGCTTCCCCGGGCTCAAGCGACACCCACACACCATCGGCCCGGCGGACATGCCACGTTCCGCCGGATTCAGATAAATCAGCGAGGCGCAAGGCACAGATCTCCTGTGGGGAGAAACCCGCAGCGCGGAGAGCGTTCAGGAGCGCGAACTGACGGCCCAGATAACTTTTGCGCCGGAAGAACGCACGGAGCTCATCCAGGGATCCCGTAACCTCTCCGGGGAAAGCTTCTTCAAAGGAGCGCCCATTCTGGACAGCGGACTCGATGGCTTCTGAGGCGAAGTGATCCAGCAATCGGATTTGAACAGCCTGGATGCCTTCAACCTGGAGAAGAGCACGCCGGATATCTTCCACCATCATGAACACGAAGTTGGGGGCACACCAGAAAGTGGGCAAACGAAGGGTCACCCACGCGCAGGAGCCTTCCACGGTCACTGCCTCGACAAACCCAAGCCGGACAATGGAGTGATCCAGCTCCGGGTCCAGAACTCCATCCAGAGCCTGCCAGAGCTCCACCACTACCGATCGCTCTCGCGCCCTGGCATCGGCGTCTATCTCCCCGAACCCGCCATCTGCCCCTCCTTCCCTGTCCACCATATAGTATAGAGCAATAAGCAAAACCTGTCAACTTGAGGAGAGTTGATGAGAATTAATTGTGATTTAAATAACAATTTAGAATATTTCATCGCAATTTAGTGATATTAATCACGGATAGATTTTGCGCGGGATAAATAAACCGCACTCCGATGGGGGGATGCCCCTCATTCTCCGCATTCAGGTCCTCCCGCAGGATCTCCTGGAAGACTGCTTTTGGGACCGTCTTGCTTTCCCCGTTCGAGCCCAGCTGCCCATGTCTTGTAAAATAGCGATGTGTTTCCCACAACTACGGATGGGAAGGACGCTTTGCATAGCGAAGGTCATCCCATCTGAACTCTGGAGGTTCCTATGGATGTCCTGGAAGCGATCATGACCCGCCATATGGTGGGGAAGGTGCGGCCGGAGCGGCCGACGCGGGAGGAGATCGAGACGTTGCTCCGGGCGGCGGTGCGCGCCCCCAACCACCGCCTGACCGAGCCCTGGCGCTTCGTGGTGATCACCGGCCCGGCCCTCGATGAGCTCGGCGAGGTCTTCGCCCAGATCCTCCAGGCCGTCAAGCCCGACGCCACCGAAGAGGAATTGAAACGGGAACGGGCGAAACCCCATCGGGCCCCGGTGATCATCGCGGTGGCCTGCCTCAAAGGCCGCGACCCCATCGAAACCCACGAGAACATCGTGGCCACCGCCGCCGCCATCCAGAACCTCCTCCTCGCCGCCCACGGCATGGGCCTCGGCGCTTACCTCCGCACCGGCGACACCGCTTACCATCCGCTCCTGTTGCGCTGGCTGGGGGTCCCAGAGGACGCCCAGTTCATGGGCTTCATCTATCTGGGCTACCCGGCTCCGGATGCCCCACCTCGACAAACCCCCCGCCGCCCCATCGAAGAAGTTACTCAGTGGCGGGGATGGTCCTGAAGGCCATCATCCACCCTCGCCTGCAAAGCCGGGGGCCGGACGGAGGGCCCGGCCCCCTTGCCTTCCAGGGAAAAGCGGACGATCGTTTGTTCCCCCACCCATCTCTGCGTATAATGACGGCGAGCTTGATCCTCCAGACCCTGGAGGACGACAGGCCGAATTCCAGCCACCCTGGAACAGACTCCAGGCAGGAGGGCGCCATGTTCGATCGGGAGAAGCTTCAGGAGCTGGCCGCGGCGCGGGATCGGTGGGAGGAGACGACGCTACAGCAATGGCTGGCCCGCATGCCGGAGCGCCAGGAGGTCTTCACCACGGTCTCCGGGGAGCCGGTGAACCGCCTCTACACGCCCCTCGATCTCCCCGACTTCGACTACCTCCGCGACCTCGGGTTCCCCGGCGAATATCCTTTCACCCGCGGTATCCACGCCACGATGTATCGGGGCCGCCTCTGGACGATGCGCCTCTTCGCCGGCTACGGCACCGCCGAGGAGACCAACGCCCGATTCAAATACCTGCTGGAGCACGGCCAGACCGGCCTCTCGATCGCCTTCGACCTTCCTACCCTTTACGGCTACGACACCGACGATCCCATGGCGGAAGGGGAATTCGGCAAGTGCGGCGTGGCGGTCTCCTCGCTGCTGGATATGGAGATCCTCCTGGACGGCATCCCCCTGGATCAGATCACGACGTCGATGACCATCAATGGGCCCGCAGCGATCATCTGGGCGATGTATCTGGCGGTGGCGGAGAAGCGTGGCATCCCATGGGATCAGATCGGCGGCACCACCCAGACGGATATCCTCAAAGAATACATCGCCCAGAAGGAATGGATCTTCCCGCCCGAGCCCTCCATGCGCCTGGTGGTGGATATGATCGAGTTCGGCTCTAAATATGTGCCGAAGTGGAACCCGATCAGCATCAGCGGCTATCACATCCGGGAGGCAGGAGCGACAGCAGCCCAGGAGCTGGCTTTCACCCTGGCCGACGGCTTCGAATACGTCCGCTGGTGTCTGCGGCGGGGCCTGGACATTGATTCTTTCGCGCCCCGTCTCTCGTTCTTCTTCAACTGCCACAACGATTTCTTCGAGGAGATCGCCAAATTCCGGGCGGCCCGCCGGATCTGGGCCCGGGAGATGAAGGAGACCTTCGGCGCGAAGAACCCGCGCTCCTGGTGGCTGCGCTTCCACACCCAGACCGCCGGCTGCACCCTCACCGCCCAGCAACCCTACGTGAATGTGGTCCGGGTGGCCCTCCAGGCCCTGGCCGCCGTCCTCGGCGGCACCCAATCCCTGCACACCAACGCCCTCGACGAGGCCATCGCCCTCCCCAGCGAGTTCGCCGCTAAGCTGGCCTTGCGCACCCAACAGGTCATCGCCTACGAGAGCGGAGTGACGAACACCGTCGACCCCCTGGGGGGCAGCTACTACGTGGAATATTTGACCAACCGCCTGGAGCAGCAGGCCTACGAATACTTCCGCAAGATCGAGGAGCTGGGCGGGGTGATCCCCGCCATCGAAGCGGGCTTCTTCCAGCGGGAGATCGCCGAGGCCGCCTATCGCTACCAGAAGGAGATCGATGAGAAGCGCCGGATCATCGTTGGGGTCAATGAGTTTGTGGAGGAAGAGGAGGTGAAGCCACCGATCCTTCAGATGGACCCCGAGGGGGAGCGCCGGCAGCGGGCGCGCCTGCAGAAGCTCCGGATGGAGCGCGATAACGAGCGCGTGGGGCAGGCCCTGGCCGCCCTTCAGGAGGCCGCTCGCCGGGAGAACGGGAATCTCATGCCCTATATCCTGGACGCCGTGAAGGCCTATGCGACCCTGGGGGAGATCACCCGGGCGCTCAAGGCGGTATGGGGAACCTGGCAGGAGCCGCTGATTATCTGAGCGAGGGGCTACGCCCCCCCTCCTTCCGGGGCGGGTGGGCGCGCCCATCCGCCCCCCCAGATCTCTGAAGAGGGACAGGCTCCCCATGCGGCGCGGCGCTCCCCTGCAACGTCCTGTTGGGTTTGGAGACACCCTCTTCCGTTAGGGCATAGGAGATGAGAGCCCGTCGCCTTCCGCTCCAACTTCCCCAATCCCGTCGAATCCATCGATGGGTCCGGAGACCTTCCGAAAGATCGATCCGCACCTGCGGCGAGGACGGAACGGAATCCTCATCAGCCTGCTCGCCATCAGCCTGTCCGCCTCGCAGCCTTTTCTTTCCTTCGAAGATCGCCTGAGCCTGCATGTGGCCGGGCGAGGCTTCCACTTCGCCACCTGGCTCCTCTCAGTCTGGTGGGAGAAGCTGATCCTCGACACCGCCACCCCGCAGGCCTTTCTGGATGAGGCGACCCAAGGTCGGACGCTTCGAGGCTTTTTGCGCCATCTGGAGGCCGCGCAGCAAGCGGCGGCCGATCTGGAACACCGGATGGCCGGCTCCGAGCCCACCGATCCCGCCATCCTGGAGGATCTCCGGCGTCGCTGGGAGACGGAACATCGGAAGCAGGAAGCGTTGCGTCCCCTGGTGGAGGGCATCCTCGCGGAGCAGCTCGCTGTTCTCCTCCGCGGGGAGGGATTGACTCTCCTGGGCTATCCGATCCCCCCGGTCAACCTCCGCCTGACGGCCATGCCCAACCTGCTGGTGGTATCGCCCCGGGATCGGATCGTCCAGCGGGCCGCCCTCCCCTTGCAGGCCGATCTCACCGCCGATGAGATGGAGCGGATCGAACGACACGTCGATGGGGCCTTCAACGTGTCCTCCCTGGTCGTTCCCCTGGGCGGCCTGGCTCTCTACCCGGCAATGATTCTGGAAATCCCTTCCCTCCCCTACCTCACCGAAACCATTGCCCATGAGTGGACCCATCACTGGCTCTTCCTGTGGCCTCTGGGATGGTTCTACGAGCGCCCGGAAGCTCGCACCATTAACGAGACCGCCGCGGATCTGGTGGGGAAGGCCCTGGGACGGGCGTGGCTGGCCCGCTTCTACCCCGAGGATCTCCCCTCACCCCCCTCCCCTGCAGACTCGCCCCATGCTCCAGAGGAACAGCCGGCCTTCCATTTCGGACGGGAGCTGGCGAAAACCCGAACGGTGGTGGAGCGACTGCTGGCGCGGGGGGAGATCCGCCGGGCGGAGCAGTATATGGAGGCCCGACGCCGGGTCTTCCTGGAACACGGCTACGTGATCCGCAAGCTGAACCAGGCCTACTTCGCTTTCTATGGCGCCTATGCGGCGGAGGAAGGTGCGGCAGGCGTGGAGGATCCCATCGGCCCGCGCGTGCGTCGCCTGTGGGAGCAGAGCCCATCGTTACGGGCCTTTCTGTTCCGGATCGCCTTCATCACCGACCTGGCCGGCCTCCGCCGGGCGCTGGGGGAACCATAAACCGTCTGGCCCTCCCCGCGACGCTCCAGGCCACGGGGGCAGAGAAAACCAGCCGCCTGACCTCTACCTCCCGATCCTCCTCTCATGTCGGTAAATTGACAGGATGCCTCCTCTGACTTAAAACAAAGTAAGAGTTACATGGCGCGGGTCCGTTGGGGGAGTCCGGGCGAGCCGGGCTGAGAGGACGGCCATATCCGCCGTCGACCCCTGGAACCTGATCCGGATCATGCCGGCGGAGGGAAGACGGGCGCGCCGCGGCGATCTCGCACCACCTCCCTGTGATCCCGCCCTCTCCTCCTGGCTCCGCCTCATCTCATACGGAAACTGGATTCGCACAGCCAGATTTCTCCGGGAAGTAGAGCGCCCTCATGACGAACGCCAATGAAATCGTGATCATCGGCGGCGGGATCTGCGGGCTCTCCATCGGCTGGTTCCTGGCCCGCTCTGGATACCCGGTGACGATCCTGGAACGGGGCGGCGCCGGGCTGGGCGCGACCTGGGCGGCCGCCGGGATGCTGGCCCCTCACGCGGAGGCAGAGCCCGGTGAGGAGAGGCTCCTGCCGCTGTTGCGGGCTAGCCGCGATATGTGGGCCGACTTCGCCCGGGAGCTGGAGGCCGTCTCCGGGATCCCCGTGGACTACCGGGACGAAGGCACGCTGGTGGTCGCCCTCGATCGGGACGACGCGGAACGCTTGAGGTTCCTCTATGAATTCCAGCGCAGCCAGAACCTCCCCACTGAGTGGCTTTCCGGCTACGAGGCCCGACGGATGGAGCCGCATCTCTCCCGGCACGTGGTGGCCGCCATCTACAGCCCGCAGGATCATCAGGTGGATAACCGGAAGGTGGCCCGGGCGCTGATCGAAGCCTTCCGAAAGGCCGGCGGACATCTGCGGGAACACACGGAGGTGACCGGGATCGTGATCGATGAGAACCGCGTCCTCGGGGTCCGCCTCGCCCGCGGATTCCTGGAGGCCCACACGGTGATCCTGGCCGCCGGGGCCTGGTCCGCCCAGATCCCCGGGCTCCCCCCCGAGGCCCGCCCGCCTGTCCGGCCTGTGAAGGGTCAGATGCTGGCGGTGCAGATGCCTCCCGAGGCGCCCCTGCTGCAACACGTGGTGTGGGGGCCGGATGCCTACCTGGTTCCCCGTCGGGATGGTCGGTTGTTGATTGGGGCGACGGTGGAGGAAAAAGGGTTCGATGCCCACCTGACCGCCGGAGGGATCTTCCGGCTGCTGCGAGGGGCCTGGGAGATCCTGCCCGGGATTGATGAGCTGCCCATCGTGGAGATGTGGGTGGGCTTCCGGCCGGGAAGCCGGGATGATGCACCGATCCTGGGGCCGACGGCGGTGGAGGGGCTGATCCTGGCGACCGGCCACTACCGCAACGGCATCCTGCTGGCCCCGATCACCGCTCACGCCATTCATCACCTGATCGTCCATGGCGACCTCCCCGAGGTCGCGAAACCGTTCACCCTCGCGCGATTCTGCCACCGGTAGGGGCAGGCCCCTGGGCCTGTCTCCCTGGAGTGAAGGAGGGAAACCCGATGGAGGCCATCCTGATCGTCAATGGACAGCCCCATCCGTATCGGCCGCATACGGTTCGGGAGCTCCTGGCCGCCCTGGGCCTGGATCCCGATCGCCCGGGCATTGCGGTGGCGATCAACGCCACCGTGATCCCCCGACCGGAATGGGGGAACGTCCGGCTCCAGCCCGGGGATCGGGTGGAGATTGTCCACGCGGTCGCAGGGGGATGAACCGGCACGGAGGTGGGAAGGCCGTGCGCGGTTCCCCATCAGGAGAAAGGGGTCCACTCTTTCCTCCCGGATTCACGGCGCAGTTTTCTGTAAGATCTTCAGGAGGCCTATGATGAACGAAGGACTGGTGATCGCCGGACGGGCGTTCCGCTCGCGTCTGATCCTCGGAACAGCTCGATATCCCAACCTCCAGGTGATGCTGGATGCCCTGGAGGCCAGCGGAACCGAAATCGTGACCGTGGCCATCCGCCGGGTCCGCTTCGGGGCTGATGGGGAGAACCTCTACGACCTGCTGCGGGATCGCTATTTCATCCTGCCGAACACTGCCGGATGCTACACCGCCCGAGATGCGGTGCTCACCGCCCACCTGGCCCGCGAAGCCCTGGGCACGAACTGGATCAAGCTGGAAGTGATCGGCGATGAGGAGACCCTCTACCCCGATGCCGAGCAGCTGCTGGAGGCCGCGCGCCAGCTGGTGAAGGATGGCTTCGTGGTCCTCCCCTACTGCACCGATGATCCCATCCTGTGCCGGAAGCTGGAGGATATCGGTTGCGCGGCGGTGATGCCGCTGGGGGCGCCCATCGGATCCGGGATGGGGATCCTGAACCCGTATAACATCCGGCTGATCCGCCAGATGTGCACGGTGCCGGTGATCGTGGACGCCGGGGTGGGGACTGCATCGGATGTGGCGATCGCGATGGAGCTGGGATGCGATGGGGTGCTGCTGAACACCGCAGTGGCCCAGGCGCGGGATCCGGTGAAGATGGCCCGGGCGATGCGCCTGGCGGTGGAGGCCGGACGGCTGGCCTATGAAGCTGGCCGCATCCCCCGCCGCTTGTATGCCGTGCCCTCCAGCCCGATGGAGGATCGCATCGAGGTATGAACCTCCCCCAGCCGCCGCTGCTGGTGATCACCGACCGTCGCCTGGCCCGCCGGCCGCTGCTTGCTGTGATCGAGGCGATCCTCACAGCTGGCGGGCGCTGGGTGATGGTGCGGGAAAAGGACCTCCCCGAAGATGAACTGGCTTCCCTGGTTCGGGCGATCATCCGGCTGGCCCGACGCGTGGGAGGGGTTGTGGTGGTCAACACCTGGGCATCGGTTGCCGCAGCCTGTGAGGCCGATGGGGTGCATTTGCCTCAAGGCCTTTCGGTCGCCGAAGCCCGACGCATCGTCGGCCCGGGGCGCTGGGTAGGGGTTTCCACCCACAACCTGGAAGAGGCCCTACGCGCGGTGGAGGAAGGGGCGGACTATATCACCCTGAGCCCCATCTTCCCTTCCGTCAGCAAGCCGGGCTATGGACCGGCGCTGGGGGTGGAGACTCTCCGCATGGTCGCCCGAGCGGTATCCATCCCGGTGGTGGCCCTGGGGGGAATTACCCCGGAGAACGCCCGCGCATGCCGGGAAGCCGGCGCGGCGGGAATCGCGGTCCTGGGCTCCGTGATGACTGCGGAAGATCCGGGAGCGATCGTTCGCGCCTATCTTTCTGCCTGGGGGGGTTGAATCGATCGAAAACGCGAGGTTCACGGACCGGGGAAGCGGAGCGCCCGACGCCGGGCCGAGAGGTGCTCCCATTCCAGAGGCAACACCGGTGGGGATGCGCGTAAATCCTCCCGCCAGCGGATGAGGATCTGGCAGAGGGCCTCCAGAGCGGCGCCGAGCTCATCGGCGTTGCTTCGCACCACCTCGCCCATCATCCGCGGATCGCTGGCCGCCACCCGGGTGGCATCCCGGAATCCGGAAGCCGCGATCTCCCACATGGCCGGATCCCCCGCGGCCTCGACGGCAGCCATCAGCGCCATGGCGGTCACGTAGGGGAGATGGCTCACCCAGGCCACCCGCCGATCGTGGATCTCCGCCTCCATCCAGATGGGGCGCGCTCCCAGAAGGGTGACCAGCTCCTCAGCCTGCACCGCCGCCTCCGGTGTCGTTCGGGAGGTCGGCACCAGAATGAACGGTTTCCCGAGGAAGAGCTCCGGATCGGAGGCCAGGAAGCCCGAGCGCTCCCTGCCTGCCATGGGGTGCCCCCCTACTGCCCTCACCCCTTCCGGCAACCGGGCCATCGCCGCCACAATCCGCCGCTTGGTGCTCCCCGTATCCAGGATCAGCTGGCCGGGTCGCCAGGGGAGGGCCTCCAGGAGCTCCTCAATGGTGCCCACCGGCGTGGCCAGGATCACCCCATCCGCCGCAGCGACCAGCGCAGGGGGATCCAGCAAGGCCTCGAAAACCCCGGAAGCCTGGGCCTCTGTCCGTGTAGCCGGATCGCGATCCGCTCCCAGAACCGGGATGCCCTGTTGCGCCAGCCGCCGGGCGATGGAACCGCCGATCAGGCCCAGACCGATGACACCCCAGCGAAAGTTCTCCATCGTCACAACCCGAAAAGAGAGTGGACGAGCGCCTGCCCGCGCGTCCGGGAAATCCCAACCCCGAATGCCCTCGGGAGGAGGTCCGCTGCGCGCCCCCCGAACATGGCATGCGTTACGGCAATGCCCGTAGGGCAAGGGCCACGGCTCGCGCCTCCCGGACCAGGCGGGCGAAGGCCTCGGGGGTCAGGGATTGACGGCCATCCGACCAGGCCTCCTCCGGGCGGATGTGAACTTCCGTCAACAAGCCATCCGCCCCTGCGGCAATGGCCGCGCGGGCGATGGGGATCACATACGCCGCCTCCCCTGTGCCGTGGCTGGGATCCACCAGCACCGGCAGATGGCTGAGCTGCTTCACGACCGGCACGGCGTTGATGTCCAGAGTGTTTCGGGTCATCCGCTCAAAGGTGCGGATCCCCCGCTCGCACAGGATCACGTTGAAATTCCCATAGGCCATCACGTATTCCGCTGCCAGCAGCCACTCTTCGATGGTCGCGCTCATCCCCCGCTTGAGCAGCACCGGCTTCGGCTGTCGGCCCACTGCTTTCAGCAGGCTGAAGTTCTGCATATTCCGCGCGCCGACCTGCAAAACATCCGCCACCTCCGCGACCAGGGGAACCTCCTCCGGGGCCATCACCTCCGTTACGACCGGGAGCCCGGTTTCGGCCCGTGCCTCGGCCAGTAATTCCAGCCCTTCGAAGCCCAGGCCCTGGAAGGAATAGGGGGAGGTGCGAGGTTTGAAAGCGCCGGCCCGTAGCATATGGGCCCCGGCTTCCCGAACGGCATGGGCGGTTTCCAGCAGCTGGGAACGGGATTCTACCGCGCAGGGCCCCGCGATAAAGACCGGCTCCTCGCCCCCAATGAGGACCTCTCCCACCCGGATCTGGGTGCCCTCCGGCCGGTAATCCCGAGCTGCCAGCTGAAACGCATGACGGACCGGGATCACCCGCCGGACCCCCGGCCAGGACTGGAGCTCGCGGGGATCCAGGTCGCGCTCATCGGGGCAAACCAGCACGGGTTGCGGCCCGTGAACCCAATGGACCGGCTTCCCCCGGGATTGAAGGTGGTCCACCAGGCGCTGGATCATACGGGGATCCACATCGGCAGCGCATTCCACAATCATCGTTCCCCTCCTTCCTCCACGGATGCGGTGGGCGTTCCTTCCGCAGCCGGATAGGAGCCCAGCAATTTCACAAAAGAGGCCCGTTGGAGAAGCCCCAGGAGGGCCTCCCGACACGCGGGGTCCTGCCAGTGACCCTCAAAGTCCACATAGAACACGTATTCCCAGGGCCGTCCGCGCCGGGGGCGGGATTCCAGCTTGGTGAGATTGATCCCCCGCGTGGCGAATTCCCCCAGGCAGGCATGCAGAGCTCCTGGAACATGTCGGGTGCTGAACACAATCGAGGTCTTGTTGCGCTCCGCGCGGGGCGGCTCCCGGGTGCTGACGATGAAGAAGCGGGTGGCGTTTTCCGGGTCATCCTCGATTCCCTCAGCAAGGATCGCCAGGCCATAGCGCTCGGCAGCCAGGCGGCTGGCAATGACCGCGACCCCGGGTTCCGGGCGCTCGGCCAGCATCCGGGCGCTGCCGGCTGTGTCATGGGCGGCCAGGGCTTCCCAGCCATGCCGCTCAATGAAACGCGCACACTGCTCCAGAGCCTGCGGGTGAGAGCGCACCATACGGATTTCCGAAAGCGTCGTCCCGGGCGGCGCCAGCAGGCAATGGCGCACCCGCAGGATCACCTCCCCCCAGATCCGGAGATCCCGATCCAGCAACAGGTCGTAGACCGCATTGATGGAGCCCGCCGTGGAATTCTCCACCGGCAGAACGCCGAAATCCGCTCGGCCGACCTCCACAGCATGGGCCACCTCGGCAAAGGTGCGGCATGGGAGCAACACCAGATCCGGCCCGAAAAAGCGCAGCGCGGCTTCATGGGAATAAGCGCCCGCCTCTCCCTGAAAGGCCACCCGGGGGAGCATGGGAGCCTGCTCCGGGGGATCTGCCTCCTCAGGAGAGGCAGAGCCGTTTAAGAGATCGGGGCGAAGTTGCTGGGCTTCTCCCAGGTAAACGGGAACGGGTCGGAAGGGGCGCTGGGGGTGAACCAGAAGCAGAACGCGAATACAACGGGGAAGGGCATCCGGGACCGGGATCTCCTGGGCGCACAGCATGGGAACGTGTGTCCAGCCCATCTCCCGGGCGACCGAGGCCGGGAAAGCCGCCGTGAGATCCGGGGTGGTCGTGAACCAGGCGGCCACGATTTCCCCCGGGGCCAGCCGGTTGGCCCGGACGATGGATTCCAGCAACCGTCGGGTTGCCGAGGCGATCGCTTCCGGGGTGTTGGCTTCGGCCGTGACCGCGCCGCGAATGCCGTATAGCATGCGTCCCCCACAAAAAACCATCGGCGCGGGGGCTCTGGGGGAGCCGCTCCGCGCCGATGGTGAAAACTACGGGAATTTGGAATAGGACGTCAGGTGGCATACGCGAGCGGCCCCGCCGGACGCGCGGCAAAGTAATAAAAGTAATACCGCCAGTAGGCATGGAGGGCGCTCGCGAAATGCCGGACCTGCATGCTCAGGAACCCCTGTTCCCTCGAGTTTGGTTTCACATTATACAGACCTGAACGAATTTGTCAAGCCCCGGCCGAGGGCTTTTGCCCCCTGCCGGGGGGCTGCGGGGGGGTGTCCCCCCACCTTTTCCTCCGCCTCCTGTCCGAATGGGTAAGATCTTCGAAAAGCCCCGAGGGGCTGTTCGAATGAATTCGGCCTCACAGGCCTTCGGCCCATGGCTGGCCTCCGCCGATCCAATCGCGTCGGCGAAGGCCGATGCCCAGGGCCCCAGCGCCTCCCACAGCCGATTTCACTCGACATCCCGGGCACCTCGAGGGAGAGGAGACGCGCCCCGAATGGTCTCCAAACGCGGGAGCGTGAAGAAGAAACAGGTGCCTTCTCCGGGCGTGCTCTCCACCCCAATGCGCCCCCCATGGGCTTCGATCAAATGCCTGGCGATCGCCAGGCCCAGGCCCGATCCCCCATCGGCACGCGACCGGGACCTCTCGGCCCGATAGAAGCGATCAAAAACATGTGGGAGATCCTCCGGGGCGATCCCGATACCGGTATCCCGCACGCTCACCCGCACTCCGTCCCCCAGATCCTGAGCCCTCACCACGATCTGCCCCCCCGAAGGCGTATAACGAACGGCATTGGTCAGCAGGTTCATCAGAACCTGCCGAATACGGGTTGGATCCGCCAGGATCGGTGGCAGCTCCGCGGGCACCTCGACTTCCAGATGGAGCCCTTTCTCTGCCGCCTGAAGGGCGATGCCATCCACCGTCTCCTCGATCAGACGCTTCAGATCCACCATCTCCCGGTCCAGCCGCAATTGCCCCGCCTCCGCCAGGGTCAGCAGGCGCAGATCTTCCACCAGGCGGGCGAGATGACGCACCTCGTCATGGATCTGAGCGATCTGCTCCAGCTCCAGGGGAAGCACGCCATCGATGAGGGCTTCCAGGTGGCCCTGCAGGATCCCCAAGGGGGTGCGCAACTCATGGGCGATGTCCGCCAGCATCTGGCGTCGCTGCTGCTCGGCCCGGGCCAGCGCTTCGGCCATCCGGTTAAACGCCTGGGCGACCTCTCCCAGCTCCCCCGCTTCCTGGGCTGGGATCTGTGCCCTCAGATCTCCGGCGGCGATCCGGCGAGCGGCCTGCTGGAGCGCCCGTAACGGTCGCACCAGACGGGAGAAAACCAGCGTGCCCGCCCCCAGGGCCAGGACGATCCCCACAAAGGTGCTCCAGCCGATCGCCCATCCCACCCGCCCCAAGAACTGCGCGGAAGGATCGGACAGGCTTCCAGTGTCCCCAATCACCAACCATCCGACGATCCGGTCTCCTACCCGGATAGGAGCCCCCGCATTCCGAACGGCTTCCGGCAGAAGAGTGCCCACCCATGTCCCTTCGGAATCCCATCGGACCCGCCCCGCTTCATCCGCCAGGATGAAACGGTGGCCCATCATCCGCCACATTGCAGCGCCGCCCATCCCCATCGGATGATGCATCGGGCCCATCCCCGGCATCATCGGGCTGGATGGCTCCAGGAAAGACTCCACCCCATCCCATCCCCTGTTCTGGAGATAGTAATTCGCAAGGGCAGGCGCCAGCGCCTCCGCCCAGCGTCGGTTCCCCTGGGCCACATACACTCCGAATTCGCCCGCGGTCGCCAGGCCGATCAGGAGAGATGTGGCGAGCAGGCTCAGGATGACTACCCCGGCAAAGGCCAGGCTCAGCTTCACCCATAGACCTCGCATCGCGATCCGCCTGGATGAAATCTTCAGGTTAGCTCCTCAATCAGTCTCTTGAAGCTTATATCCCACCCCATAGACCGTCAGCAGATACCGGGGATTCTTCGGATCCGGCTCGATCTTCTGTCGGAGGTTTTTGATGTGGGCGTCAATGGTCCGCTCATACCCTTCATAGGCGACTCCCTGAACCCGCTCCAGCAACTGCAATCGGGTGAAGACGCGGCCGGGATGGCGGGCCATGGTGGCCAGCAGCTCGAATTCCGTTGGCGTCAGGTGCACCTCCCGCTCCCCTACTCGCACCTCCCGCCGCTCCAGATCGATGGTCAGATCGCCGATCCGGATCACCGCCGGCGGGGCTACCTCCCCCTGGGCCCGGCGCAGGACCGCGCGCACCCGAGCCACAAGCTCCCGGGGGCTGAAGGGCTTGGTGATGTAATCATCCGCCCCCAGCTCCAGGCCTACCACGCGATCCTCCTCCTCCACGCGCGCTGTCAGAATGATGATCGGAACCCCGGATTCCCGCCGGATCGTGCGGCAGACCTCGAACCCATCCATGCCCGGCAACATCAGGTCCAGGACGATGAGATCGGGCTGCTCCCGGCGAAAGGCATGGAGCGCTGAGGGACCATCCCCCACGGCGATAACCCGGAACCCCGCCTGCTCCAGGTAAGCCCGAACCACCTGACGCATCCGGGGCTCGTCCTCAACCAGTAAAATCGTCTTCACCGCTCCCCTCCCAGGATCGAAGCCGATCCAGTATTTAGCCGCCCATACGGCGACCGGAGGGGCTGGCGGCTTCGCCGCCGGCCCCTCACTCCCACCTATGGTCAGGATGGGCTCCCGGTCAGCGAAGCCCCGCAATAGGGACAGTGCCTCCAGTCCGGCTGGACAGGACGGCCGCACTGGGGGCAGCGGGTGGATGGGGTCACCGATGCGGAGGGGCCGCCCGAGCGCGTGACTTGCTGCACCAGCCAGATCACGGCGGCGATGCCCAGGCCCAGGAGCAACAGCGGGATCAGCAGGCCCAGCAGCATCATCAGCACCCCAATCCCCCAGCCCATGCCACCGAACCCCCAGCCCCACCGCCCCATCATCGGGCAGCCCGGGCAGCCCCATCCCCAGCCCCAGGCGGGGCCGGTCAGGAAACCCAGCACCCCGATGCCCAGCACCAGGATCACAACCCCAACCAGCACCCAGATCCAGTTCCGGCTCATCGTTCCCTCCTTCGATCTTAATTGAGAGTTATGCGATCATGCTTCTACACAGGGAGCTCGATGCTCCCTCCCGATCGAAGAGAGCGGCGACCGCTTCATCTACCCGGAAGGAGCCCCGTTTAATGCTCTCCCTCGTGCCCATAGATCATCCGGAGGAAGCTCCCGTGCCAGGTATGTATCCACACCTGGCCTGTCGAGCCATGCACACTGAGCATCCCGACGATCTGTCCATCCCGGAGGATGTGCAGGGTGTAATAGCCATAAAAAGGATCGGCCTCCTCATCCGCGATGGCCCCGGGCATGGCCTGGTCCAGATAAGCCTGAGCCCGCTGGCGCGCCTCCTCCGGGGAAAGCCTCATCTCCCCGGACGAGAAGAACCCGCCACCCATCATGCCCCGTCCCATCATCCCATAGCGCGCGTTCCACATCATATTGGGCCCGGGCTCAGGGTGAACAGCACCGGTATATCGATCGATCAGAAACTCGAACGCATAACGACCGGTGCTTCGCTCTCGGGCTTGAGCATAAAAATGATTATCAAACGCCATCACCTCGGCCAGCTCCAGATCCGGGTTCCCATATGCGGCAATGGCTTCCCGGGCAATGCGCACCGCCTCCTCATCGGAGATCGAGGTGCGAGCCGTTGACCCGATGGGCCCCCAGCTTCCGCCCATCATCGGGCATCCCCCGAAGGGAACGGTGGCCGTCCACGGCCGGGAAGCCCGAGGTCCTCCACCCCAGCGGCCCATCATCGGGCCCATCCCCCACCGCCCTCCGAGGCCAAATCCGGGGATTGGAACAGTGGAAGGGGTCGGCGTCCCGGCCGGGTAGGGCGCTCCACGCTCAACAGCGCTGGCGCGAACCATCCCTGCGCCGATCAGCGCGAGGCCGATCAGGCCGGCGAAGAGCCCTGAACCGATCCAGATCTTCCAGTGATTCACCGCGACCTCCTGTTCTCAGGCTTCGTTTCCCTATCCCATGCTGCCAGGAGCTTTTGAAGATCCTGTGAAGATCTCGGAGAGAAATCCTGAAGGTCCTGGGATTCCCATGAGTGCCAATGGGGAAAGCCAGCATTCCACGACATTCTTCACATCAAAATCTTGCCAGAGATCACTGGAGTATTTGACCAGCTTCTCTATAGTGGAAAAAATGGGGCCCGCCGCGGATCTGGTGGGAACACTTAGGCTGGACGGGCTATCGAGCGCGATGTGCCTATTCGCCCAGGGAATAGGGGGAGATCAGGGTATAGGGAAGAACCCCTGGGTTGGCCCCGGTAGTAAGGGAGGGCAACGGGTGGGGATCATTACGGACCGGGATCAGTGTTTCGCCATGAATTCCCTCAGGCGCTCCATGAGCGCCGTTCCGACCAGCTCCTCCCGGAACATGGGCCGGGGCGAGCCTGCATGGCGCCGGATTTCACCACCGTATCTCCAGATACCCCCATGCCGGAGGTCGTTCGCCTAATACGGGATCAGAAATTCGGGGGGCGCCCGGGCTCGAGGAAAGGCAGTTGATGGGGATCATCAAGAGACCACACCGGATGGATTTTATCTTCTGCGCCACCTCGCGGAGCACGGGGTTGACGCAGCCCGCTGAACGCAAATCCGGCGAGACGGAAATCGGCATGGGCTTTCCGTTCACCCTTAGGAGCGTTCATGGCCGGGAGGATGGAGCCCATCACCTGGCCGATCGCCCCATCCCCCCGGCCTCTTTTCCTGTCCCCGGTGGAACCCGATCCGAACCGCTTACAGAGCGCGTGCGCTTACTCCTCGATCTGGAGCTCCTCAGGTTCTCCATAAAGTTCCCATCCCCACCGGCGAGCGATCGCATCTGCACCGGGCTCATACCAGGGGGTGATCAGTATCCTCCGGTCCACTTTCCGGCCGGTCTGTTGCTCATAGAATTTCACCTTCCGCTCCATTGTGGGAAGCATTTCCCGGCTCACCGATGTCCGCAACTCCACAATGATGATTTTTCCATCCCGGATGATCACATCCAGCTCGACATCGGAAGGGGCGTCGAACACCATCCCACTGGCATCAAAGGCCACCCACCGTTCGACATCGAAGCCGGTTGCCTCCAGCACAGCGCGCATTCCCTCCCGCCAGGCCCTCTCGCTGCGCAGCCCCCAGCGCGCTCCGAAGGCCGTCAGGCGGCGCATCAGTCGTTCCTCCATCCGAACCATGCGCGCCTCCAGGCGGCCCACCCGTTCCGCCAGCTGCGCCATCGCCTCCTCCAGACGGCCCACCCGCTCCGCCAGCTGCGCCATCGCCTCCTCCAGACGGCCCACCCG
>NZ_DAOUCJ010000034.1 GCF_034432235.1 Thermoflexus sp.
AGTGCGCGTGGAGAACCGGAATTGCCCCCCGCTGGTGAGTCCCTCGCCCGCCGTCCGCCTGCTCCGGATCCTGCCCAACGTGGAGGTGCCCGTTCGGATCGAAACGGGCGCGACGGAGATCATCCGCCTGCCTCCGGCCACGCTCACCCTCCAGCGCCGGGAGGATGGGATCCGGGCGGCGGCCTATGGGATGGGCTTCGATCTCCCCATCGAAGGCTTGACGGCGGCTGAATGGGATGGGGCCGATCTGCCCTCCGGACCCCATGCCATCTCGCTGCGCCCGGGGGAGCGGCACATCCTCCGGGTGCGCTGCCGGTAGCATGTAAGATCCCCCGGGCTTCGGACGTCTCATGAGTAGAGCGCCCTGACCGCAGGGCCACACCGGTGGAAGCCGGATCGCCCGGCGGTCTGCGCGCGGCGGGGGATCGGCGCAGCCAGGCCAGCGAAAACCGGAGGGGATATCCTACCAGGCAGGAACCTGCCGGCGGAGAGAAGACGTAACTTCTTTGCCGGAATGGGCGATATAACTTCTATTCGATTGGATCCATGGGGGACGCTATGGAGACTCCTGGCGATAGCGGTGGATGTTCGGATCCGCCGTCCGTCGGGCTCTGAACGCGCCGAAGGTTCGGGACGCTGTCCCGATGTTTGACGCCGGAAGAAACGGACGCACGGCTCGACCCCTCTTCCTCCGGATCGCCGAACCGATGCTTCCCCTCCACCCATGATCCTGCGTAGGAACCTTCCTCAAGCGCTCATCCACGGCCGCTCGAAAATGATTTTCCAATCCCAACTCAAGGAGGGGTCAATGTTCACCGTTCGTTTCTTCCGTTATGGATTTGGATTCTTGCTCCTGGGGCTTCTGGCAGCATGCCAGTCGATCCCAACCGTTAAGCCCGCTACGGTTGCGTTGCCCACTCCTATCCCTGACTCCATGCCCCCTACCCCGACGGCCACGAAGACGCTCACACCGGCCCCCAGCCCCTCACCGACCTCCTCGCCATGTGCGCCGGTGCCATCCGGCATCGTCGCATGGTATCCGGAGAATGGAAGCGCGCTCGGCATTGTGGGCCCCAATCCATCGGCAACCAACGCGATCACCTTCGTCCCGGGTATGGTCGGTCCAGGCGTGACGTTTGGCACGGGTGGCTACATTGAGATCCCACACTCACCGGCGCTCGCCAATCAGCAGTTCACCATCGACGCGTGGGCCAAGCCCAACGGCGCGGGGCCGAACAATGACTTCCTGGGCAGCGTCATCGTGCAGAAAGGATGGATGCCGCCAGCCGGATACATGACCGTATCGCTCTCCCTTTGGTGGAGCGCACAACAGCAGAAGTTCATCTTCGGATTTGGCAGCATAAGCACAGACCTGATCCCTTCGACCTCGACGTTCCCGCCCGGCCAGTTCTACCACGTCGCAGCGACCTACGATGGCAATACCTTCAAGCTCTACGTCAACGGCGCGCTTGAAGGGACGATGGCCCTGACCAAGACCATCCCTTACGATCCTTCGATTCCCTGGACCATCGGCTCGACGGCGGCTCCGATTCGCGCCGTCG
>NZ_DAOUCJ010000035.1 GCF_034432235.1 Thermoflexus sp.
CAGGGCCGCGGCCGCTATCTGGATGATATCGTCCTGCCCCGCATGGCCTACATGGCCCTGGTACGCAGCCCTTATGCCCATGCCCGTATCCGGTCTATCCGCACCGACGCTGCGAAAGCGATCCCCGGGGTGCTGGCCGTGATCACCGGGGAGGATCTGGAGGAGCTGGGCCTCGCCTGGATGCCCACCCTGGCGGGGGATAAGCAGATGGTCCTGGCGGTGGGCAAGGTGCTCTTCCAATATCAGGAGGTCGCTGCGGTAGTGGCAGAGTCCCGGGAGGCGGCGGTGGATGGGGCTCAAGCTGTGGAGGTGGATTATGAGCCCCTCCCGGTGGTGGTGGATCCCTTCAAAGCCCTGGAGCCGGACGCGCCAGTCCTGCGGGAGGATCGGGAGAAAAAAACCAACCATATCTGGCACTGGGAAGTAGGGGATCGCGAGGCTACCGAGGAAGCCCTGCGTCGATCAGAGGTCGTGATCCGCGAGCACATCAAATTCCAGCGGGTGCATCCCGCCCCCCTGGAACCATGCGGATGCATTGCGGACTTCGACCGGGTCACCGGTCGATTGACCCTGTATGTGACCTCCCAGGCTCCCCACGCTTATCGGACGTTGCTGGCCCTGGTGACCAAGTTGCCGGAGCATATGATCCGGGTGATCTCCCCGGACATCGGCGGGGGGTTCGGCAACAAGGTGGCCGTCTACCCGGGTTATGTGTGCGCCATCGTGGCCTCCATGATGCTGGGGCGCCCGGTGAAGTGGGTGGAGACGCGGACGGAGAACCTGACCTCCACCTCCTTTGCCAGGGATTACCATATGACGGTCGAGCTGGGAGCGACCCGCGAGGGGAAAGTGACCGCCCTGCGCGTGAAAACCCTGGCCGACCATGGCGCCTTCGACGCCTCTGCGAACCCCAGCCGCTTCCCCGCCGGGCTGTTCAGCATCTGCACCGGATCCTATGATTTCCCAGTAGCCTTCGCGGAGGTGGACGCGGTCTACACCAATAAGGCTCCTGGTGGGATCTCCTATCGCTGCTCGTTCCGGGTGACCGAGGCCTCCTATCTGATCGAGCGGGCGATGGATATCCTGGCCGATGAGCTGGGGATGGATCCGGCGGAGTTACGACGGCGGAACTTCATCCCTCCGGATAAGTTCCCCTATCGCTCGGCGCTGGGGTGGACTTATGACAGCGGCAATTACGTGGCGGCCCTGGATCGCGCGCTGGAGCTGATCGGCTATCAAGAGCTCCGGCGCGAGCAGGAGGAGCGGCGGCGGCGGGGCGAGCTGATGGGCATCGGCGTTTCCTCTTACACAGAGATTGTCGGGGCGGGGCCGAGCCATACCTTCGACATCGCTGGCCTGAAGATGTTCGATAGCTGCGAGATCCGCGTCCATCCTACGGGCAAGATCCTGGCCCGCTTCGGCACCCGCCACCAGGGGCAGGGCCACGAGACCACATATGCCCAGATCGTCGCCCATGAGCTCGGTGTCTCTGTGGAGGACGTGCTGGTGGAGGAAGGGGACACCGACACCGCCCCCTACGGCCTGGGCACTTATGCCAGCCGCAGCACCCCCACCGCAGGGGCGGCCGCGGCCATGTGCGCCCGCCGCATCCGTGAGAAAGCCCGCAAGATCGCCGCGCATTTGCTGGAGGCGGCTGAAGACGATGTGGTATGGGAGGAAGGCCGCTTCATGGTCCGCGGCGTCCCCGGGAAGTTTGTGACCTTCCCCCAGGTGGCCTTCGCTGCCTACACCAATCCACCTCCGGGGATGGAGCCCGGGCTGGAGGCGGTTTATTACTACGATCCCCCAAACCTCACGTTCCCCTTCGGCACCTACGTGTGTGTGGTGGACATCGATAAGGGGACCGGACAGGTGAAGGTCCGCCGGTTCGTGGGGGTCGACGATTGCGGGACGGTGATCAATCCTATGATCGTGGAGGGGCAGATCCATGGCGGCCTGACCGAGGGCTTCGCGATCGCCTTCATGCAAGAGATCGCCTACGACGAAAACGGCAACTGCCTCTCCTCGAACTTCACCGAATATCTGATCCCCACAGCGGTGGAGACGCCGCGCTGGGAGCTGGACCGCACGGTGACGCCGTCCCCGCACCACCCGCTGGGGGCGAAGGGGGTGGGCGAGTCCGCCAATGTGGGTTCCCCGGCGGCCTTTGTGAACGCCGTGGTGGACGCGCTGTCCCATCTGGGGGTGCGCCACATCGACATGCCGATCACCCCATGGAAGATCTGGAAGATCCTGCGAGAACATGGGATCACAGAATAGGTCGAGAAAGCTCGCTGAGTTGATGCTCCCTCGGGAGGGCTTCAGGGGCGGGGTGAAACGCCGAAGGTACCTCGCTCAACTCTTTTTCAACGATGGCTCGAAGAGCCGCTGGGAGGGGGAATAGACAATCCCCCCTCCCCGATCGGAGCTTAACTGTGTGATTCCTGAGCGTGAGGCTTTATTATGGGCTGGCGTCTGAGTGGCGGAATTCGGCTGGACGAATTGATCCGGGATCTGGAGGCACGGGGAGAGGCTTTCGTGATCGCCACGGTCGTGCGGCGGCAGCCTCCGGTGTCCGCGCGAGTGGGGGATCGGGCGGTGATCACGGCTGATGGCCAGATCTATGGATGGGTAGGCGGCGGCTGCGCCCATGATCTGATCCTTCGGGAGGCCCGGGCCGTGCTGGCGAGCCGTCGTCCGCGCCTCCTCCGTATCACGCCTGAGGCTGTCGGGGAGGGTTTAGAGGAAGAGGCTCGCTCGGTAGCGACAATGGCCTGTCCCAGCCGGGGGGAACTGGAGATCTTCCTGGAGCCATGGGTCCGTGAACCGCAGTTGCTGATTTTCGGGGAATCCCCCTTGGCTCGCACGCTGGCGCTGTTCGGCCATGCTCTGGGATATGAAGTCACGCAGGTGATCCGTGGGGGAGCCTCCCGGGAGGCCCCAGAGGGGATCCGGATCGCCTATCTGGGAGCGATACCGGCTTTCTCTTCCCGGGATGAGCTCTACGTCGTGGTGGCTTCTATGGGCCATTACGATGAGGAAGCGCTGGCAGCTGCCCTGCGCACCCCCGCTTGCTATATCGGCTTGGTGGCCAGCCGCCGTCGGGCTCAGGCGGTTCTCGATCTCCTGCGGCAGTCTGGATGGTCCGAAGCGGATTTAGGGCGAATTCGGGCACCTGCGGGCCTGGACCTCGGGGCGGTGACCCAGGAGGAGATCGCCCTCTCGGTAATGGCGGAAATCATGCAGGAGCGACGGCGGACGATGGCTGAACAGATGGTTTCGTTGGAATCGACCTCTCCGCAGGCCCGGGATCCGGTCTGCGGGATGGAAGTGGAAGTGGCGACAGCCCGCTATCACGCAGAATGGGAGGGGCAACGGTTCTATTTCTGTTGCGCCCATTGTCGGCAGGCGTTCCTCACGGATCCTGCCCGCTACACGCCAGCGGTTGCTCAGCCAGAACGGGGGCAGTGAGCGGACCGCGGTTGCCCGCCTGCTCCTTCCAGTTGTCTTCACAGAGGGAGCATGACAGCCATGGGCGATGTGAGCGGGATCATCTTGGCGGCAGGTCGCTCCCGCCGGCTCGGTTGGCCGAAGCATTTGCTTCCTTGGGATGGGCGGACGGTGCTGGAGCATATCGTGGAGAGGATTAGGGGTTTGCCCCTCCGGCAGGTTGTGGTCGTCCTGGGCCCTTCATCAGCCCCGCTTGCTCCCCGGCTGGAGGCCCTGGGGGCGATCCTGGTGAAGGTGCCAGAGGGGGCGCAGGCCTGCGCGGTCTCGATCCAGACCGGGCTGCAGGCCGCGCGGGAGGCAGATGCCGTCATGTTCTTTCTGGGGGATCAGCCAACCCTTCCATTGTCAGCCGCACAGGTCATGCTGGATGGATGGCAGAAGCGCGGACGGCCCCTTCAGGTGATCCGTTATCGCGAGGGGCGGGGGCATCCTGTTCTGGTCGCCCGGGCTCTGTTTGAGGCCCTGGAAGCGCGGATCGGGGAAAAGGTCCTCTGGGAGCTAATGGCGGAACACCCGGAGTGGGTAGCCGAGGTCCCCCTGGATCTGCCGCTTCCGCGGGACATCGACACGTGGGAGGATTACTGGACGCTCCGGGCAGAGGCCGGGTTACCCCTCGTAGATGGCGGTTAACGGGGTCACGGGCGATCGAGCATGGGCCCCGCTGAGCGTTAGCGTTCTCCTTGCTCCATCCCTGCAAGCTCCTCATACAGACGCTCGCCCCGATGAAGACGCTCGGCAATGCGGTAAGTCTGCTCCTGGGCCCGTCGGGTTGGGACGTGGGCGGCCAGATAGCGGGCGGCGGCGATCAGCGCCCAGTCCCCCAGAGGGGTTCCGCGCCAGATCGAGAACTGACGGAAGGCGGCTTCCATCATCTGAATGGTGTGGAAGTTTCGATCCTCGCGCAGTAACCCATGCCCCAGGGCTGCCAGCAAGCGGCTCGCCTCACCCCCTGCCCGCAGATAACCGGCCACCACGGAGGCGACCTCCTGCACCGCGGCCTGCCGGTTAAGGAGCGCCTGGAGCGTTTCCTCCACATGGTCGGGATCTCCCACGGCGGAGCCCTCCTCGGGGAGAGGGGCCGGTGGGATGTTCAGGAAGCGATCCAGATAGACACTCATCGCCGCGTCGAAAACTCCCCGCAGGAGGGCGCGGGAGGGGAACCGGCGCATCGCCTGATGAACGGCGCTGGCGAAACTGAAAGTGTGCAGCGCCGTGTCCCAGTCGCTGAACTCGTTGTTCATGGAGAACCGGACAATCCGCAGGGCCGCCGCAGCGGCCACCGTGCCGGCCACTTCCTCCCATGGTGCCCCTTCCCGCAGGGCCTCCAGAAGGGCCTCGACGATGTCCACCGGCTGATCCCCCAGCAGCACGGGGATCAGCCTCTCCGGGCCAGCCCATTTCCCCTTCGAGGCTGGATCCGCTGCCGGGATGGTAGGCAATATCTCAAAGGCCTGCTCCAGGAGAGCTACCAGGTCCACCGGATGACGCCAGGCCGCGTTCTCCTCCATGCGCTCCCCGCTCACCAGGATCGGGACGAGGCTGGTCAACGTTGGGCCGGCGTGTTGCCAGCCTGCGATCTCCAGCGCTTCGAATGCCTTGTTCGCAAAATCCAGCGCATGGCCTACCGCTATGTAGCGATGGTCGGTGGCGGCAGCGAAAATCATGCCAGCGATGACGACCGGGGGGAGGCCCGCCTCGACCGCCGATGCCAGGCAGCGTTCCGCCCCTTCCGCATCTCGCACCTCCACGAATTGCCGAAACCAGCGGTGGAGACGCTCTGGATCTGAGGCCGGGCCCGGGAGCGAGCGGATCGGGAATCGGGGGGAGGCTCCCTCGCAATCTTCGGCCACCGCGTCCAGGCCATGGTAAAGGGCGCGGGGGCGATCCCGAGGATCCAGATAGGGGAGCATGTTCATCATCGCCGTCAGGATCGTCAACCCAGGCCCCCAGCCAGCCCGGCGATAATGCACGCCGAACTCCAGCCCGATCCGGAAGATCTCCACCGGATCTTCCCCCAGGTCCAGGAGGCGCAGGACCGATTTGGCCAGGACCAGGGGTAGATGATGCTTCAGACCGTCCTCCAGACGGGCTCGAGTCTGGGCGTGCCGATCCTCCCGCGGGTGCAGGTTGACCCACACCTCCTCTCCGCGGATCTCCACCGGGAAGACGATCAGGTCATCCGCCCACAGGTCGAACGTGCCCCCTGTCTGCAGGTCGAAGCGGGCGTGATGCCAGTGGCAGGTGAGCAGGCCCTCGCGGAGGGTTCCCCGATGGAGGGGAAAGCCCATATGCGGGCACCGGTTATCGATCGCGTAGATGCGATCTCCCTCAGCGAACAGGGCGATCGTGTAACGGCCGGCTCGGATCACCATGGTTCCCGCGGCCTGAACGTCCGAAACCCGGGCCACCCGGAGCCAGGACCCAGATGCTGGGTTCATCCCTGTCCTCCGGCGTATTGGTATTTATGGCGATCCCACCTCATCTGCAAAGTGTGGCTACACGCTTTTCGTTTCTGAAGGAACTGCTCCCCTTGAACTCCCTACGTCCAGTTCTCCAGCACCGCTTTTACCTTGCTCATGAAGGCGTCCGCCTGGGCACCGTCGATGATGCGATGGTCGAAGGTCAGGGTGAGGTAGACCATGGGGCGGATGGCCAGCACATCCCCCTGGGGGGTCTCCAGGACCACCGGGCGCTTGTGGACCCGGCCGACGCCCATGATGGCGCACTGGGGCTGGTGGATGATGGGCGTGGCGAACAGGCTGCCCGAGACGCCGTGGTTGGTGATGGTGAAGGTGCCCCCCTGGACGTCATCGGGCTTCAGCTGACGCCGGCGGGCCCGTTCCGCCAGGTCGTTGACCGCCCGGGCCAGCCCAACCAGGCTGTAGGTGTCCGCGTTCTTGATCACCGGGACAATGAGCCCCTCCTCCCCCAGGGAGACGGCAACCCCGATGTGATAGACCTTGTAAACCCGGATCCCTTCCTCGGTCCATGTGCTGTTCAGGATGGGATAGGCCTTGAGGGCGGCCACGGCGGCCATGATGAAATACGGCGTCAGCGTCAGCCGGACGCCTTCCCGCTCGAAAGCCGCCCGGTTCGCCTCATAATGGGCCATCACCCGGCTCATGTCGACCTCGAAAACGGTAGTCACATGGGGCGAGGTGTGCTTGGAGCGGACCATGTGCTCGGCGATGGCCCGACGCATGGAGGTGAGGGGAACCACTTCATAAGGCATGGTCGGGGCCGTGGGCGAGGGCGGCGGAGGGGGTGGAGCCGCCGGCGCAGGGGCCGCGGCGGGCGCCGGAGCCGCCCGCAGCACTTCCTCCGTGGGCCGGAAGAGCTCCCCGGTCCCCGGTTGCTCCCAGGGCGGCAGCTCCGCCTCCCGGGCCGCTGCCGGAGCGCCCACCGGCTGGAGCTTCATCCGCTCAATGTACGCCAGCAGATCCTTTTTAGTGACCCGCCCGCCCTCCCCGGTGCCCGGCACCTGGGAGAGATCGATGCCGTATTCGGCCGCCATCTTCGCCACCACCGGAGAGATACGCGGGCCGCCCTCCCGACGGGCCGCCGGGGCCGGCTCCGGGGCGGGCGAAGGAGCGACTGCCGCAGGCACGACGGCCGGGGCCTCCTCCAGCGGCTCGATCTCCCCGCCGTGGCCCACCCGGTAGGGCCGCTCGGGGACCCGCTCCCCCGGCTGCCCCACCATCGCGATCAAAGTACCCGCCCGCACGGTGACTCCTTCAGGGAAATAGATCTTGAGCAGCACTCCATCGGCCGGCGCCGTCACCTCCGTGGTGACTTTCTCGGTCTCCACCTCCAGCAGGGGCTCGAACTGACGGACCGGCTCTCCCTCCCGTTTCAGCCAGCGGAGGATCTTCCCCTCCACCACGCTCTCGCCCAGCTGAGGCATGATCACCTGGGTCGGCATCGGCAGGTCTCCTTCGCGCAAGGGTGATTTCCGGGGGATGTGGCCTCTCAGTATCGGGCCAGCCGCCGGATGGCCTCGGCGATCTTCTGCGGGCTGGGCATGAAGAAATCCTGCATCGGCGGGCTGAAGGGCACCCCCGGCACATCCGGCCCTGCCAGCCGCATCACCGGGCCGTCCAGGTATTCGAAGCCCTCCTCGGCCAGGATGGCCGCCACCTCCGCCCCATAGCCCAGGGTCAGGTTGTCCTCGTAGACGATGAGGGCCTTCCCCGTCTTCTTCACCGAGTTGAGGATCGTCGCCTTGTCCACCGGGGCCAGGGTGCGCAGATCCACCACCTCCACGTCGATCCCTTCCTTCGCCACCATCTCGGCCGCCTGCAGGGCATAGTAATGCATCATCCCATACGCGAAGACGGTGAGATCGCTTCCCTCCCGGGTCACCTTCGCCGGGCCGATGGGGACGATATAGTCCCCATCGGGGACTTCCCCTTTGATGAGCCGGTAGCCCTTCTTCGGCTCGAAGAAGAGCACCGGGTTCGGGTCGCGGATGGCTGCCTTAAGAAGCCCCTTGGCGTCATAGGGGTTGGAAGGGATGACGACCTTCAGGCCGGGGACGTGGGCGAAGAAGGCCTCTACGCTCTGGCTGTGATAGAGGCCGCCGCTGATCCCGCCTCCATAGGGAGCCCGGATGACCATGGGGACGTTATAGACGCCTCCGGAGCGGTAAAAGAAGCGGGCGGCCTCGTTGACGATCTGATTGAAGGCGGGATGGATGAAGTCGGCGAACTGGATCTCACAGATCGGGCGGAAGCCGTTGAGGGCCGCCCCGATGCCGATGGCCACGATGGAGAGCTCCGCCAGTGGGGAGTCGATGACACGCCACTCCCCATATTTCTGCCACAAGCCCATGGTGGCCCGGAACACCCCACCCCGCGGCCCCACATCTTCCCCAACCACGAAGACCCGCGGGTCCCGGGCCATCTCCTCATCGATCGCCTCACGGATCGCCTCGATCAGCGTCTTCTCCGGCATGGATCATCCCTCCAAACGTTCGTTCGAAACATGCCGTCGCAGAGCCGGCCTCCGGGTTTCAAGCCTCCTTCCGGTATGGGAAGGGAAGCGACGCTCGTGCTGTCAGACGGTCCAGCGCGTGCGGGTGTCCGCCGGAGATGGGCTATTCCCCCCACCATCCGGACCGATCTTCGGTGGCGAAGACCGGGGCCAGGGCCTCCTCGGGGGCCGGATAAGGGGCTTCCTCCGCCTGCCGCTGGGCCTCGTCCACCTCCGCCCGGACCCGTTCCTCCAGCTCGTCTTCAAGCTGCTGGGTGAGGAGGCTTCGCCGGTAGAGATAATCCCGCAGGCGGGGCAGCGGATCCCGCAGCTTGCCCTGCTCCACCTCCTCCCGCGTCCGGTAGGTCCGGTCGTCATCATCGGACGAGTGAGGCGTCCACCGATAGGTCACCGCTTCGATCAGGGTCGTCCCCTCCCCCGCCCGCGCCCGATCCACTGCTTCCTTCACCACCTGGTAGACCTCCAGGACGTTGCCGCCGTCGCAGACAGCCCCCCGGATGCCGTAAGCGGCCGCCCGATCGGCCACCCGTTTGACGGCCATCTGCTTCCAGACCGGAACGGAGATCGCATACTGGTTATTGTGGACCAGGACGATGAGGGGGAGCTTGTAGATGCCGGCCCAGTTCAACGCCTCGTGGAAGTCACCCTCGCTGGTGCTGCCCTCGCCGGTGGAGGTGAGGACCACCCGCATCTCCCGGCTCACCCGGAACCCGGCGGCCTCCAGCTGGGGGCGGAGCTTTTGTTTGAGGACCTCCGCGAGGGCGATGCCGGCGGCTTGAGGGAGCTGGGTGGCGACGGGGCTGGAGCCGGAGATGATGTTCAGGCGGCGGAGGCTGAAGTGGGAGGGCATCTGACGGGCGGCGCTGTGGGGATCGCCTTTCTTCCCATAGAGGGCGAGCATGAACTCCACCGGCTTCATCCCCATGGCGATGGAGAGGGCGAGGTCCCGATAGTAAGGGTGCACGATGTCGAAGCCTTTGCGCAGCGCGTAAGCCGCCCCGACGCCGATGCCCTCGTGGGCGATGCCGGAGATGTGGAAGGGAACGCGGCCCTGGCGCTGGAGGACCCAGCAGCGCTCATCCAGCCGGCGGGAGAGGAGAAGATGGTAATACATCTGGAGGACCGTTTCATCGGACAGGCCCAGCTCTTCGTGGCGCTGGGTGATCGGAAGGAGCTCTTTCACCTCGACCGCCATCGTTGCCTCCTGAGCAGGAGTTCAATCCGGCGTGGTGGTTTCCTTCCCTTCCCTCCACTGGCGTTCCATTTCCATATAATGATCGGGGTAGATCCCGGTGTAGCGGAGGAACTTGGGGATGGGGTAGCGGATGCCGCCCTTGTGGGTGCCCTCCAGCCCCTCGATGATCCACTCGATTTTGCTGTTCGGGATGGTGAAAGCCATCTCATCGTCCTGGGCCTGGCCGAACACCCGATCGCCGTAGCAGGGGAGGATGACCTGGCATTCATCGGTCTTCATCGTGGTGATCACCGCGTCGGCGCAATCGATGCGCCCGGAGAAAGAGGAGGTCAGACGCCCTCCGGTCTTCCAGAGGCGGGCCACGACCAAGCGCATCACCTGGGCGGAGTTCCCGTAAATGAGGATGACGTGGGGTTCAAAGGCGGTTCGGTGGAGGGGAGCGGCGACGACGCCTTCCCATTGACGGTATTGCCATTTATCGACCTGAGCTTCGCTCACCGCCCCGGCGGCCGGGGTCTCGGTATACATCCCGGCGCACGTCATGCCGTTGAGGTAGTAGTCCAGCATGGGCTCGAAGCCCCACACCACTTTCGCGAGGGGGCAGGAGAGATCCTCCCCTCGCATCCCGATGATCCATCCGTAATGGCGGGCGATGGCGAAGCCCTGACAGATGGCGATCTGTTGTCCGAAATCCCGTTTGGGAAAGCGGGTCTTCTCCGGCCATGGCTCCCCTGGGGCGATCATGCGGATCGCCACCGGGAAGGTGGCCGGGCGCACGTGAGCCTGAAGGGCCTCCTGCAGGCGTTGAAGCCTGTCCGGCATCCCGGCCTCCTGTGGATGGAAAGGTGCCTCCCCCGTGCCACGGCTGAAGCAGGGCGCCCCGGCCGCCCGATTTCGATCTCAGGATCCATTGTAACTCAAGGGGGAACCCGATGACAAGGCCCGCGACATGTGAGGGATGTCCCGGGTTGCTGGTGCGGTCGGCCTGGGGAGGCCTTCAGCCGATGGTCGGCCTGCGCCGACCGGAACGCCTCCCTTGCGTCGGCGAAGGCCGACGCTTGGTGCGAAAGCGCCTTAGAAGGCCGATTTCAATCGGCGCGAAAGGCCTTTCGGCCAACGGTCGGCCTGCGCCGACCGAAAACACCCTTCGCGTCGGCGGAGGCCGACGCCCGGCGCGCCAGCGCCCCGGAAGGCCGATTTCCAATCGGCGTGAGATCGAAAACACATCCCTCGCATCGGCAGAGGCCGCTCTCCGGGTAAGCCCCGATGAAGGCGGAAGGACCTGTCCGGGCATCCGCGCCTCGATTCGTGGACGCCATTGGCCCGCCGAATCAGTGGCTTGGTTAAAATGAAGAGCGGGCGCCTCCTTCATCGGGCTATGGGTTCATCCGGTGGGGTGCCGCGCCCCCGGATCGCCGCGAGAGACAGCCATCGCCATTTGTGGAGCCTTCCAATGCCGCTCCCGAATGCCGAAAACGCCTACTTCCCTTTGTCCAAGATCACTCGATATCTGCTGTCGGAAACACACAGCGTCGGCAGGGCAAAGGCCAGGTTCTTCCGTGCCCTTGGGTTCAATGAAAGACACCCAGAGCTTCTGCAGGAGGCGCTCCTGGAAGTTGCTCGGGAGGGCCTCGTGAGAGGCATCCTTGAGACGCCATACGGCAGCAAATATGTCGTGGATGGTCAGCTGCGGACACCAAAAGGGGAATTGGTGTGGATTCGAACGATATGGATTGTGGAAGCGGGTCAAGATCAGCCGCGGCTGGTTACCGCCTATCCTTGAGAGGAGGAATGAGCGATGATCCGAGAACTAGACAGTGTGGTACTGATGCGGGATCTGCCGGAGCACGGCTTACGGGCTGGAGATGTAGGAGTCGTGGTGCACGTTTACGGGGAGGGGATCGGATTCGAGGTGGAGTTCGTGACGGGCGACGGGAAGACGGTGGCGGTGGTTACCCTGAGCCGGGATGAGGTTCGGCCGATCGGAAAGGAGGAGATCCTGCACGTGCGGACCCTGACCTCCACCTAAGGGAGGGACGCTTGGCCGGCCGCCGGCGGCCGCGCTGCCGTCAGGGCCTCTATAATTGGATGCGCATCACCTCTTCGAGGGAGGCCTCCATGGGGCTGCTGGATGGGAAGATCGCTTTGATCTTCGGGGTGGCGAACGACCACTCCATCGCCTGGGGCATCGCCAAGGCCATGCATGCGGAGGGGGCCACCCTGGCCTTCTCTTACGCCGGGCCGGCCCTGGAACGGCGGGTGCGCCCCCTGGCGGAGAGCGTGGGGGCGACGTTCATCGAACCGTGCGATCTGAGCGATGACGAACAGATCGCCGCCCTTTTCGAGAAATACCGTCAGACTTACGATCGGCTGGACATCCTGGTCCATGCGGTCGCTTTTGCGAAGCGGGAGGAGCTGAGCGGCCCGTATTATCTGACCTCCCGCGAAGGGTTCCGGGTCGCGATGGACGTGAGCGTGTATTCCTTCACGGCCTTGGCCCGGGAAGCGGCCCCTCTGATGAAGAACGGCGGGGCGCTGCTCACCCTGACCTACTACGGCTCGGAGAAGGTGGTCCCGCACTACAACGTGATGGGCGTGGCCAAAGCCGCCCTGGAGGCCTCGGTCCGCTACCTGGCCTACGATCTGGGGCCCCGGGGTATCCGGGTCAACGCCATCTCCGCCGGCCCGATCCGCACCCTGGCGGCGACCGGCATCCCGGGGTTCCGCTCCCTCTACAGCCTGTTCCGGGAGATCGTCCCCCTTCGCCGTAACGTAACTATCGAGGATGTGGGCGCGCTGGCCGCATGGCTGTGCAGCGACCGGGCGGCGGCCATCACCGGCGAGGTGATCTTCGTCGATGCCGGCTATCACATCCTCGGCGTCACCGAGCGCCTGGTTGAGGAAAGCCCGGCCGCCTGAATTCCGCCTGCCACGGAGGAAGACGCCATGGGGTTCTGGAAACGCCGCCCCGCGAGCGATCCGGATGAGGCGCTGACGCCGGAGGCGCAGCGTCAGCGCCTGTGGGAACGGGCCATGCAGCGTCTCCAGCCGACTCTGCCCCCGGATTCCCCGTCATGGGTCCTGGGTGAGATCTTCGATCTCCAGAACCGCCTGGTCTGGTTCGATGTGGTGCTGCGGGTCGGCCCGCACTGGGTGAAGCGGCGCTACCGTTATGATGGGGAAGTCGACGTGCTCTATTTCAGCGGCGAGGTTCCCTTCGCGGAGACCGATCTGGATCGGCTTCCCCCAGAGCGCATGGTCTGGCCGGGTCATCCGCTCTTGTAGGGCAACTTGATGTCTGGACCTGCGGCGCTCAAGGCCATAATAGAAGGGGAAAACTCGTCTTTTTAGGGGGTGGCTATAGAGGGATTGCGGTTTCCTTCCCGCTTGCGTTGGGGGCTTCTGGTGGGCGGCCTGGGGCTGCTTCTGGCCTGTATGCCTGGCGCCCCCCTGTCTTCCTTTTCCTCCATCTTCTGCAGCACCGACTACCGGCTCTGTCTCACCCTGGAAGGCGATCCTCGGGTTGGGCAGCCCTTCCCCATCCTCCTCTCTCTGCTCCACGGGAACACCCCGGATGCGCCTCCTGTCACCCTCACTCTCCTTGGCGCTTCTCTCCTTGGCGCTTCTTCGCTGGAGGTTCTCTCCCTGGACACCCCGCGGGCGTATCAGATTCAGCGGGACGTGCCGGTCCCTTTGGTGGATCCGGCTGAGCTTTCTTCTGAAACTTTTACCGTGATGGGGACGCTCATCACGGTGGATCTGGGGCATGCGCCTGCGGGGAAGATCCGGCACCCCCGCTTCCCCTCCGGTCAAGAGGAGACGCTTGGGGAGATCATCCGCGTGGGGGTTCGGCTGAAGGAGGCGGGGGAATGGCAGTTCCGCGGCATCCTCATCACGCCCGTGAAGGTCCAGGGGGTTGGGGGGTCGGTGGAAATCAAAACCTACACATCCCAATCGGCGCTCCTGGGCTGGAGCACTGAAGCTCAAGCCTACTGGGCGGATCATAGCACCGCCTTTAGGCGGGCGTGGAACCTGAAGAGCCAGCAATGCGGCGGCGTCCGCCCCTGCACCCTTCGCTTTCCCTATGATCCCTATC
>NZ_DAOUCJ010000036.1 GCF_034432235.1 Thermoflexus sp.
CTGGGGCGCATCGTCTGGATGTTGTGATTGAGGATGAGGATCTGGCCAAGGCCTTTTTCATTTATGACACGCTGACGCGGCGGGGCTGGGAGGAGCTGATGCGGCGGGTGGGGTGGGCTCCCGCTCAGGCGGTGGATGTTTACTGGCCCAGCGCCTGTGTATTGTGGCACTTTGGGGGCTCCTGTTATCACGGCGGGGCCATCCGGCTTGCCGAGGGGGACGGCACAGATGCGGCGGTCATCCTGCACGAGTTTGCCCACTTTGTGCTCAGCCGGTTCCATGGGGATGGGCCCATTGTCTTTGCCTGCGCCAATTGGCTCGGGCAGCATAGTCCAGAATGGCACACCAATCCCCACTGTGCCTGGAGCGAGGGCTGGGCCTCCTTCCTGGCCGCTGCCCTCCTTCAAATGTCCGAGCACAGGGGATGGCCCCTGGAGGATCCGAATGCGCATCCGCGTTTCCCCCAGGTGGATCCGTGGAGTCAGGCGCAGGACAATGGAGACAATGAGTGGGCGGTGGCGGCGGCCCTGTGGGATCTTTACGATGACGCCCCTGAGCCCTGGGACATCCTCGCCGACGGCCTCAACGGCCCCCGCCAGAACGGCATCTGGGCGATCTCCACGCAGCGCGGCTTCCAGGTGGGCGCGGGGATCTACGAGTTCTGGAGGAGATGGGTGGAACGCCGCCCCGACCGGCCCGGGGAGGCGGCCTGTCCGATGGCCCGTCTGCAGATCTTCCTGGCCGACGATACGGCGGGCCTCATTTCCATCCCCATCCCCCGCGGCCTCTGCCCTCCGGGCCGGGCTGCCACCTTCTTCCAGGACCGGGACGATGGGCGGTGGACGCTCAATGGTCCCATCACCTGGCAGACCTTCACTCCGCCCCCTATCATCACCACTCGTTTCTTCTTCGACCAGCTGGATGACGGTGGCCGGCTTCTCCTGAAGAACGAATATGTTTCGGAGTCCTGGGCGTCCTGGATCGTTCATGGCCCCCGGGATGAGATGGTGGAGAGGGACCTCCCCCGTGGGCTGATCTCCGTCACGGTGGAATACGCCCAGGGGCCGGCGTTTGAATCCAGTCTTTTTGTGGACTGGGAGGGGCCGGGGTGGGGGAAGGAGCCCCTTGGGGGAATTCGCCTGGAGGGGGCGGGGATGACTCCTGCGCCCACGCCGGGAGGGTTTGATGGTCGGATCCAGCCGGGGGGCGCGGGGGGGTGGACGCCGGCTCCACGCCCCACCGGAACGCCCCGTCCGTGAGGGCGACGGGTGGGGTTGGCCGGATTTTCGGGGCGCGGTTTGGTCTGTGGGGGTTCTGGATCCGGCTCCCGCGCGGGCTCGAGCGCGGACCCGTATGCGGGCGGTCCATCGAACTGGCCCGGGGCCGGCTTCAAGCCCTCGGCCAGGGCCGCGTCCGATCTCCGCTCAAGGTCAACCATGCGGGCCTTGCTGAATCTGGAAGGCCGGATTATAATAAAAACGGCAGCGGGACGTGGCGCAGCCAGGTTAGCGCACTGCAATGGGGTTGCAGGGGTCGGCGGTTCAAATCCGCCCGTCCCGACACGTCGGGGGTGGCTTCGGCTGCCCCCGACGTTTTTCTCATGACGACGTCGCGGATTCCCTTCCGGAGGCTTCGGGGGCGAGGCGGGTCACCAGGGAAGCTGCCCCTAAAGCCTCCTGAGGGAGCATCGGGAATCCAGAAAGGCTGTTCGATAGCTTCCCCTTATGGATCGAAACCTCCGCAATGAACGAGGGGAAACCGGAAGGATTTCCACGAGGGCTGGTGATTCGCGCGGCCGTTTTGCTAACGCTCCTGGGCGCTGGCCTCCTCGCCTTTCCTTACCTGTGGCCGTTTCTAACGGAGCGGGAGCGCATCGAGTCATGGCTGGCCACCCATCGGGCGGCTGGTGCGATCGCGCTGGTCGTGTTGAACGCGATCCAGGTGGTCATCGCCCCGCTTCCCGGCGCCTTGCTGGGATGGATCAGTGGCTACTGGTTCGGGCCGTGGTGGGGTTCTTTGCTCACATGGCTGGGAGTGAGCCTGGGCAACGGCGTCGCGATGGTGCTGGCTCGTGTCCTGGGCCGCCCCCTTCTGATCGCCTTCCTTCCCCGGGAGCGCCTGGCCCGGATGGAACGCTTAATCCAGCGCTATGGGCTGACCGTGGTGATCGTGGTCTTCCTGCTGCCGTTCACCCCGGATGACCTCCTCGCCTGGGCGATCGGCCTTTCACCCCTTCCTCTGATCCCCGCTTTCGCCGTGAGCACGCTGGCCCGCCTGATCCACGTGTGGATCGCCAACGCCATAGGAGCCTATTTGCGCTCCGGGGAGCTCTTCTGGCTGGCGGTGGCTGCCCTCCTCAGCGTCGGTGCCCTCCTCCTGGCCTGGCGCATCGCCTGGATGGCTCGCTTTTCTCCGCTCGAGATCTATCGAGAGGATGCATCGTAAACACGCAGGGGATGCCTTGCCGGGTTCTATCGTCTCCCATCTGGGGGCTTTCGAAGCGGAGGGCGAGTCATTGATATGCCCCATCGAAGTCCGGAGGTGCCCGTCGAATCCCGAGGTGGGAGGCCATCCCTCACTTTTTCTCCTGGCGTGGCAAAGTCGCACCCAGAAAAGGGGAGCTGCTCAAAGCGGCACACCCCCGCGTTGGGATGGGACTATAATTTCTGTGAAGGATTTTACAATTCGGGAAGGAGTCTCCCATGCGTCCTAAGATCACGATCGTGGGTGCGGGGAACGTGGGCGCCACGACGGCCCACTGGCTGGCCGAGCGGGAGCTCGGCGATATCGTGCTGGTGGATATCCCTCAGACCGAAGGCATGCCGAAGGGAAAGGCCCTGGACCTCATGCAGGCCGGCCCCATCGTCGGCTACAACACCCGCCTCATCGGGACCACGGACTACGAGCCGACGGCGAACTCCGACATCGTGGTCATCACCGCCGGTGTTCCCCGCAAACCCGGGATGAGCCGGGAGGACCTGGTTAACGTCAACGCCAACATCATCCGGGATGTGATCAGCAAAGCGGTCCCTCTCTCCCCGAACGCGATCTACATCGTGGTGACCAACCCGCTGGACACCATGACCTACCTGGCCTATAAGCTCTCCGGCCTCCCCCGGGAGCGGGTGATCGGGCAGGCCGGGATCCTGGACAGCGCCCGCATGCGGACCTTCATCGCCATGGAGCTGGATGTATCCGTGGAGAACGTCCAGGCCATGGTGCTGGGCGGGCATGGGGACGAGATGGTGCCGATGGTGCGCTTCACCACGGTGGCTGGCATCCCCATCTCCATGCTGTTGCCCAAGGAGAAGATCGACGCGATTGTGGACCGTACGCGCAAGGGCGGGGGAGAGATCGTCAGCCTCCTCAAGACGGGGAGCGCCTACTACGCCCCGAGCGCGGCCGTGGCCCAGATGGTGGAGGCCATCCTAAAGGATCAGAAGCTGATCGTCCCCTGTTCGGTTTACCTCCAGGGCGAGTATGGTCTCCACGATATCTGTTTCGGTGTCCCCGTGAAGCTCGGCCGCAAGGGCGTGGAGCAGATCATCGAGCTGCCGCTCAACGACGAGGAGCGGGCCATGCTGGAGCGCTCGGTTCAACTGATCCGCAACACGATGGCTGCGCTGCAGCCCGCCTGAGGCGATGCTTCAGCTCTCCACGGTGGTGACCCGCCATGCGGGGCGTGTTTTCCTCTGGGGAACCGCCCCGCCCTTTCATCTGAAGGATCTCGAGAGGGCTCTCCGACGCCGGGGGATGGAGATCCTCATAACCGGCGTGGTGGAGATCGCTTTCGCCTTCCCGGAGTGGACCCGGCCTCATCGCGTGATTCCCCGACAGATCCTGACCGAGCGCGGCCTGAGGGTCCGGGAACCGTGGGCTACCCTGTGGCTGGTTCGCTTCGGATATGAGGAGCCCCGGGCCGATGTGGAAGGGATCACCCTGGATGGGGAGGCCGTTCATTTGCTGGCGCGGGATCTGGATCTGGATGTCATCGAAGCCTATGTGGCGGCGCAGGGCTGGCAGCGCTGTGTGGCCGGCTGCCGGGTGGAGAGCGGGCCCGCGGTTCGGATTCAACCGGACCCGGAGGAGGCGGCATGGGCGGTGGCCTGGCTGAAGGGGATGCTTCCCCCTGAAGCCTGTCATACATTGGAGGGGATCCTCCAGGAGGCCGCGCGGCGGAGGATCGGGTGGGGGGTTCTCTACCGGGAGCGGGAAGCTCGGCTGGATCTGGAGAGCCGCCGGCAGATCGAGGGCATGCTCCTTCTGGCCCGCGCCCTGCAGCGCTATCAGATGGAGATCCCGGGGCTGGAGGCTCTGGAAACCATCCCTCTGGACGAGCTTTAGAGATTGGCGCTTTCATCCCCTCACGGCCCTTCCGGTTGCGGGAAAGAAGAAACCCAGGGGGCCGGCCCGGCCGCCTCCAGGTTCCCGGAGAAGGATCAGCTGTTCCGCACGAGCTGGCGCAATCGTCCCTGGAGGTCATTCAGGGTCAGCAGGGCCTGCAGCGGGGTCATGTTCACGAGATCCAGCCCGAGGAGCTCCTGCAGGAGATGCCGGACCTCCTCGAACTCCTCCGGGCGGGCCGGGGGGCGCTCCCGATGGAGCGCGGGCAGATCGCGTTCCCCTCGCTTCCCCTCCAGCTCCTCCAGCACCTGGCGGGCCCGCCGGATCACCCGTTCGGGCAGGCCGGCCAGCTGCGCGACGTGGATCCCATAGGATTTATCGGCCGCCCCCGGCACCACCCGTCGCAGGAACACCACCTGATCCCCCACTTCCTTCACCGCCATCGTCATATTGACGGCTCCTTCCAGATGGTCCACCAGGCGAGTGAGCTCCAGATAGTGGGTGGCGAAGAGGGTGCGAGCCCGAATCTCATCGTGCAACGCTTCGGCCACCGCCCAGGCCAGGCTCATCCCATCGTAGGTGCTGGTCCCCCGTCCCACCTCATCCAGGATCACCAGGGAACGCGGCGTCGCGTGATGAAGGATGTAGGCCGTCTCCAGCATCTCCGCCATGAACGTGGAGATCCCTGCGGTGATGTCATCGCTGGCCCCCACGCGGGCGAACAGCCGGTCCACCACGCCGATGCGGGCGGACCGGGCCGGCACGAAGGAGCCCATCTGGGCCATCAGGGCGATCAGGGCGACCTGGCGGATGTAGACCGACTTGCCGCTCAGATTGGGGCCCGTCAGAATGATCAGCCGGCGCGAAGGGTTGAGCTCCGCATCATTGGGGACGAAGGGCTCGCCGGGGGGGAGATAGCGTTCCACCATGGGATGACGGCCCTCCCGGATCTCGATCCGATCGCTGTCCTCCACCATGGGCCGTGTGTAGCCGTAGCGGGCGGCGGCCTCCGCCAGCGCCTGATAGACGTCCAGCTCCGCCAGCCGGCGGGCGACCCCCTGGAGCCGCTCGATATGCTCGGCAACCCTTCCCCGGACCTCCACGAAGAGCTCGTATTCCAGATCCTCGATCCGCTCCTGGGTGGCCAGGATCTCGGTTTCCCGCGCCTTGAGCTCCGGCGTGACGAATCGTTCCGCGTGGGTGATGGTCGCTCGACGTTCATAATCCGGAGGCACCTGGTTCGCTTTGGAGCGGGGGACCTCGATGAAGAAGCCGAAGACCTCGTTATACCGGACCCGCAGGGTATCGATGCCGGTGCGGGCCCGCTCTCGCTGCTCCAGTTCCGCCAGCCAGCGACGACCCTCCTCCTCGGCCCGGCGCAGCCGGTCGAGCTCCTCGTGGTAGCCCGGCTTGATCAGCCCCCCTTCCCGGAGCAGGATCGGTGGATCCTCCACAATGGCCCGGTCGATCAAGGAAACCACCTCAACGCACGGATCCAGCTCGTCCCGGAGGGCTTGGAGCCGGGCGGACTGGACCCACAGCAGCCGGCTGCGGATCTGGGGGATGCGCTGCAGCGTCCGCTTGAGGGCGACCAGATCGCGGGCGTTGGCGTTGCCGAATCCGATGCGGCCCACCAGCCGCTCCACATCGTAAAGCCCGTCCAGCAGTCGCCGCAGATCCTGCCGGAGCAACCCGTCGCGCACCAGCTCCTCCACCGCATCGAGTCGCATCCGGATGGCCTCGATATCCACAAGGGGCTGGAGGAGCCAGCGGCGCAGCAGGCGCGCCCCCATCGCGGTCACCGTGTGGTTGAGCACCGAGAACAGGCTCCCCTCGATCCGGCGTTCCCGGATGGTCTCCGTGAGCTCCAGGTTGCGACGGGTGATGGGGTCGAGCCCCATATAGGCATCGCGATGGTAGGTGCTGAGATGACGCAGATGGCGGAGATCGGAGATCTGGGAGGTTTTCACGTAGTGGAGGGCCGCGCCGGCCGCAGCGATCGCCCAGGGCCATCCCTCGCATCCATAGGGCTGGAGGGAGGGAACCCGGAAGTGCTCCAGCAGAGATCGGCGCGCCTCGTCCGGATCAAAGGCGGCATCGGGGATCGGGGAGATGCGGACCGTGCGTTCTCCTTTCAGGCGGGACACCCACGCCTCATCGCGAGCCCGGGATTCCGGGAGCACGAGCTCGGCCGGGTTCAGGCGGGCCAGCTCCTCCAGCAGAAGGGATTCCGCCTCCGGGCCTTCCAGTTGGGTGGTGAAGAACTCACCCGTGGAGAGATCCATGGCCGCCAGGCCAAAGGCCCGACCGTCCGGGGATGGGGCGATGGCGGCCAGGTAGTTCTCCAGCCGATCCCGGAGCAGCGCCTCCTCCACCACCGTGCCGGGGGTGATCACCCGCACCACGTCCCGCTTCACCAGCCGCCGGACTTTTTTGGGATCCTCCAGCTGTTCGACGACGGCGACCTTGTAGCCTTTGGCGATGAGCTTGCCGATGTAAGAGGTGACATGGTTCGCCGGCACCCCGGCCATGGGGAGGCGCACATCCTTCGAGAACGAGCGGGAGGTCAGGGCCAGTTCCAGCTCCCGGGCGGCGATCTTTGCGTCCTCCTCAAACATCTCGTAGAAATCGCCCAGCCGGAACATCACAATGGCATCGGGGAAGCGGGCCTTGATCCGGCGATACTGGGCGAGCATAGGGGTCTCCGCGCTCATCGCCTTCACCTCCCATCATGGAGCCAGCTCCCCCGGCGGCCTCACCCATGGAGCGCCTCCGGTAGACGCCCCGTTCGGGCCCCGCCTGAGGGGCAGGCCCACGCGTCGCTCCGCGGTGGACCATCCCTGAGGATGCTCTTCGATCTCCTGGTTATCCATTGTAAGCCCGGGCGGCAAATTCCGAGGGGATGAACGCGTTTCCCCCATGGAACCGGCTCCGTGTCTCCGGCGTCCTGTAGATGGATTCTGAACATCCCGGAGGTTTACGATGAAGCGCATGAAAGAACCCCTCACCCTCTGGCTGCTCATGTTCCTCGCGCTTTCCCCTTCCTGCGGCCCGGGTCTTCCACCGGGCGCCTCCCCGACGGCTCGCCCTCCCCTCTGGGAGGGCGCGATCCCGATCGGGGAGATCCTGGCCCGCCCAGAGGCTTACCTGGGGCGCGAAGTCGTGATCGTGGCGTATTACCGGGGATGGGATTGGTTCGGGGAGGTCGGGCATGGCCCACCCCTCACCCGGAGCGATGTGGCCGTGGCGGATGCCACCGGGGCGATCTACATCGCGCCCGCCGGGCCGGAAGCCCTTCCGTGGGGGCCTTCCCTGCGGCCGTTCGATCCGGCTTCCACGGAGATTCTGTGGCGACTGCGAGGGACGGTGGAGCGAACGCCGGCCGGCGCTCTCTACCTTCGGGTCGCTAAAGGGGAGGCGGTGGAGGGGTTGCCGGTGGGCGTCCTCCTCCGGATCCGTCGCCAGGGAGGGCTGGCCGGCTTCGACCAGGAGCTGATGATCACGGAGCAGGGAACCCTCTATCTCCTCGATCGGCGGACCCGCCGTGCCGCGCGCGTCTGGATCGATCCGCTCGAGGCGCGCCGGGTGCTCGGGAAACTCTCCGCCCTTCCCGAGACGGGGTATGGGGCCCCGGTTCCAGATGGATTCATCTACACGTTGCGCTTCTGGATGGGAGATAAGATCCGGACTTTTGTTCTCTACGATCCCAGCGAGGGGACAACCCCCGCAGCCGCCCGGGAAGTTCTGAAGGCCGTTCGCTCATGGTTGGCGATGGGCATAACCCCATGACCCATCTTTCTGGCCCAGGCCGCGGAGCGATGGATGCGCAGCGTAGCGCCCGGGGATCCCGCTGATCACCGATCTCTGTTCACAGCGTGTTCCGTCAGCGGATATAAACTGCCTGCTGAGTGCTCGGGTTTCAGGATATCTAGGTTTGATGAATTCAATTTTACGGACAATTTCAAACCGTAATAAAACATTAATAATCATAATTGGCTTGATAAAAATAAAAAACAAGGTTACAGTTTTCATACCAGAATCAATATCCTGGCTTTGCCAGGAGGTGGAGTGACGGAGAATGAGGCGGACGGCGTGGATTCTGACGGGTGCGGCGCTGGTCATTGGACTCGTGACGGTAGGGCTTGGGCTGGGCATCGTGCAACAGGC
>NZ_DAOUCJ010000037.1 GCF_034432235.1 Thermoflexus sp.
CCCAGATAGCGCTCCAGGGACGCCGGGGTGATCACCCGCCGATACGGCTTCCCCTCCGCCACCAGCCGCGCGGTCTTGCGGCAGATGGCCGCGATCTCCCGCTCCAGGTTCCGCACCCCCGCCTCCGAGGTGTATTCCCGGATGATCCGCCGCAGGGCCCCATCGGTGATCTTCAGGGGGATCCCTGCCAGCCCGTTCTCCTCCATCTGCCGGGGGATCAGGAACCGCCGGGCGATCTGCACCTTCTCCCCCTCGGTGTAGCCCGGGAACTCGATGACCTCCAGCCGGTCCCGCAGCGCCGGGGGCACCGTGTCCAGGATGTTGGCCGTGGTGATGAACAGGACCTTCGACAGGTTATACGGGATCTCCAGGTAGTGATCCGAGAAGGCATGGTTCTGCTCGGGATCCAGCACCTCCAGCAGGGCCGCCGCCGGATCCCCCCGGAAGTCCACGCCGATCTTGTCGATTTCATCCAGCATGAAAACCGGATTGATGGTCCCCGCCCGGGCCATCCCCTGCAGGATCCGACCCGGCAGGGCGCCGATGTAGGTCCGGCGATGGCCCCGGATCTCCGCCTCGTCGTGGATGCCCCCCAGGGAGACGCGGACGAACCGCCGGCCCAGGGCCTCGGCGATGGCTTTCCCCAGGGAGGTCTTGCCGGTGCCCGGGGGGCCCACAAAGCACAGGATGGGGCTGCGGCTGCGCTCCCCGGCCAGCTTGCGCACCGCCAGGAACTCCAGGATCCGCTCCTTGGCTTTCTTCAGCCCGTAGTGATGCCGCTCCAGCACCTCCGCCGCGTGGGCGATATCCAGGTTGTCTTCCGTCTCTTCGGTCCACGGGAGCTCCAAGATCCAGTCGATGTAGGTGCGGATGATGCTGACCTCCGGGGAGAGAGGCGGCATCTGGGCGAGGCGGTTGAGCTCCTTCTCCGCCCGGGCCCGCACCTCCTCCGGAAGGTTCTTGGCCTCGATCCGCTCCCGCAGCTCCTGAATCTCCTGGGTGTAGACGTCGGCCTCCCCCAGCTCATGCTGGATGGCCTTCATCTGCTCCCGCAGATAGAACTCCCGCTGGGTGCGGTCGACCTCCTGCTGCACCTGCGCCTGGATCTTGCTCTCCAGCTCCAGCACGTCCAGGAGCCGGGCGAGCAGGATGGAGAGGCGCAACAACCGGGCGGAGGGCTCGAAGATCTCCAGGAGCTCCTGCCGCTCGGCTGTCTTCAGGTTCAGGGTGCTGGCGATCAGATCCGCCAGCCAGCCCGGCTCGTCGATGTTCATGGCGAAGACATACGCGTCTTCCGGGACCGCCCGGTCCAGCTGCACCACCCGCTCGAACTGGGAGAGGACCGCCCGCATCAGCGCCTCGGTGGCCGGCGGCCGGTCCGTCCGTTCGAAGATGAGGCGAACCCAGGCCCGCAGGTAGGGCTCCTGCTGGAGGAACTCCACGACCTGGGCCCGCTGCTGGCCCTGAACCAGGACGCTGGTGGTGCCATCGGGCATGCGCAGGACCCGGGCCACCGAGACCAGCGTCCCGACGGTATAGAGGTCCTCCGGGGTGGGATCCTCAATGCGCTCCTCCCGCTGGGTCAGGGTCACCAGCGGCTCCTCCCGCTGGACGGCGGCCTCCACCGCCCGCAGGGATTTGTCGCGGCCCACCAGGATGGGGGTCACCATCCGGGGGAAGACCACCACGTCCCGCAACGGGAGGACGGCCGCTTCCACCAGCTCCTCCCCCTCGGCCCGCTGGTCCAGCGCTTCCTGTCCCAGAACCGACTCCAGGGCCATCATGCGCTCCTTTACCCGCGAACTGTCCCCTTCGCCTTTCGTCGCTCGCTTTCGAGGGTATCGGGATTCTATCACAGGCGCCCGGTGAGGGAAGTCCCGGTTTTTCCGCCGATGGAAATCGGCCTCTTAGGGCGCTGCGCGCCGAACGTCGGCCTTCGCCGACGCGAAAGGCTTTTGGCCGGCGGAGGCCGGCCGATGGCCGGAGGCCTCTAAAGGTCGAATTCCTTCGACGCCCTTACAGATCCTGGAAGAGCGCGGCGACGTCCACTTCCAGGCCGGGGATCAGCCGGCTGCGCACCCGGCCTTCCCCCCGCGCCCCCTCGATGAGCACGAGCCGATCCCCTTCCAGCCCATAGACCTCAACCGTCCGCGTCTCCGGATCCACCACCCAGTATTCCCGCACCCCCGCCCGCCCGTAATCGTAGCGCTTCTCCAGAAGATCCAGATGGGCCGTCGACGGCGAAACCACCTCCACCACCAGGTCCGGCGCCCCCTCGATATGGGTCTCCCGCAGCCGATCCGCATGCTCCCGCAGCACCACCAGCAGGTCCGGCTGATACACCGTGTCCTCCATCAGCTTCACATCCAGCGGCGCGTCGTAGACCCACCCCAGGCCCGGTCGACGGACCGCTTCCACGAGCAGCAGCTCGAAACGCAACGAAACCTCCTGATGTTTGCGCGATGGCGATGGGCTCGGCATGGGAACCCCCCGCACCAGGATCCAGTAGCCCGGCTGATCCTCCGCCCACCGGCGGAAGGCTTCATAGCTCTCAAAACGGACATGCTCCGCGACCGCCCGAGCCATCTCCCACCTCCGGCCTCATTCTCCAAGTGATTCCCCGAACCCCTCCGGGCACGGGTGGGGATGCACCGCGCGCTCCCGGATCTGCCGCTGGAGCCAGGAGGGCGCGATCCGGAAGAAGGTCGGCGTTCCCCGCCAGACGAAGCCCCCTTCCTCCAGCTTCAGCGTCCACCGCATCCCGAAAGGCACCTCCCCCCGCCGGCTCTGACGCAGGATCCGCCGCACCGCCTCGTCGATCGCCGGGGTGACCGAGCCCAGGAGCGCCTCGAAGGCCGGGGAGCGCATGGCCTCGTAGCGCGCCCCCCAGTCTTCCCCGAACCCGATGGCGTAGCGCCGCGTGGCCGCCGCGGCCTCGAAAAGGCCGGCGCTGCTCCCCCCGGCCAGCCCGAAGACGATCCCGGCGCCCCGCTCATACAGCCGCAGCGCCGCCTCGAAACCCGCGACCGGATCCGAAGTCGTCTCCACTTCTTCGAGCAGGATCTCCTCCAGGCCCGCCGCCCAGGCCCCGCACCGATATCCCTCCAGGGCCACCGAGGCCCCCGGGCCGGCCAGCGCCCCAATCCGACGCCCAGGCCTTCGATCGGACCCTTCCTGCCCGACGAGCTGGCCGGCGATATACCCGGCCAGCCAGCCGGCTTCCCATGCATCAAACGAAAGAACCAGCACATTCGGCGGGATCTCCCCCGGATCCTCCAGGCCGAGCAGGACAAAGCGCTTGCCGGGGAAGATCCGCGCCTGCTCCAGGCCGAGGCGAGCGGGGCCTTCCATCCCGATGATGAAAAGCCGGTGATCAGGCTCCCGAACGGCCTCCCGGATCATCCGTTCCCAGGCGATGGGATCCCCTCCGAGCGCCAGCAGCGGAACGCGCACGCCCTCGCTCCGCTGGAAGGCGGCGACGCCCGCCGCGGCGAAATCGAAGGGGCCTCGATCGCCTTCCACCCCCTGGATGAGGAGAACCACCGAGGTCAGTGAGGGCTGGCGCGCCGCTTTCCCCGCACAGCCCGCGGTCAGGAGGATCCCCGCGAGGCCGATCCGGAACCACCCTTTCATCCCGCGCGCTCTTCCCCTTCTTCCAGATCCGGGATCAGGCCCCGGGCCCGAGCCTCCTCGTAGCTGAGCAGCTCCCCCTCGAAAGGCGCGGGGAGCGCTTCCCCCTCCTCGAGGAAATGGATGGCTTCAGGGGAAGACCCCGCGGGGGCGGTCTGCTCGGGAGGGGCGGCCTCGGCCGGGGAAGGCGCCGCCTCCAGCATCCGCAGCCGGGCGAGGGCGTCCCGGAGCTCCAGCCAGGCCAGCCCGGGCTTCACGGTGCGAGGGACCACGGCCACCAGAAAGCGCCCGGGCTCCAGACGCAGCCCATAAAGGACGCGTTGCGTCCCTTCCCACATCTGGGCCGCGAACGCCGGCTCCCCAAGCGCCGAGGCCAGGGTTTCCAGGAGCGCCCCGATCTGGGCGATCGCCCGGGCCACGGCCTGCGCCGCCGGCTCGGATACCCATCCCTGGGCGGCCAGCACCTCGCCCTGGGATCCCGTTAGCAGCGTCAGCTCCGCCCCCAGCCGGCTCTGCAAGGCCCGCAGGATCTCTTCCGCCTGCGCGCGCTGATCCGGGGCCAGGCTCTGAGAAGCGACAGGCGCCGGGGGAGCGGGAGCCGAGGGGGGGCCGGCCGGTCGGCGGGCTAAGGCCCGCGCTACCGTCTCCAGGACCTCGCTGGCGGTAAACGGTTTAGCGATGAAATCCACCGCCCCTTCCCGGAAGGCCTGGGCCACGGTCGCGGCGTCCGCGAAGCCGCTGAGGGCGACCACCGGGAGGTCGGGCCAGGATTCCCGCAGGCGGCGGATGAGGGCCATCCCCCCCATCCCGCCCATCCGCAGATCGGTGATCACCAGGTCAACGGCCGCGCCCTCCAGGATCTGGAGCGCCCGCTCGGCGCTGGGCGCGGTGCGCACGGCATAACCGGCCACCCCGAGGATGTCGCTCAGGGTCTGCAGCACATCGATGGAATCATCGATGATCAGCACACATGGCGCCTTCGCCATCTTCGACCTGCGAAGGGGATCAGCGAACCATCAGCCGCCGGTTGTGATCGCTCGAAGGGTTAGCCCGATCATGATGACCAGGGCAATGCTGTAAAGCAACTGCTCCTGGCGCCCATCGCGGCCGCGGGTGTAAACGTAAACCAGGGGAAGGGCCAGCGCCAGGACGATCCCATACAAAACGTGCAGGCCGCCGCGGGCAGGCCAGAGCCGCATCAGGACCATCGCCAGGCCCAGGAGCCCCTGGAGGAGGATCACCCCCTCCAGGATCCACAACGCCCCCCAGAAATCCCCGCGAACCCCCTCTCCCCGCAGGTAGCGCCAGAACCCCCACAGCGCGCAGATCAGGGTGAAGAACAGGATCGTCCGGCTGAGCCCATCGTGCAAGGTGATCAGTGTCCCCATCGGGATGTCCTGTGGCGAACCGGTATGGAGTGCGATCCTGTGCAGCCACGCTTTCCCCCAGAGACCCGGCCCCCAGAGCCCCCGTAAGGAAACCCGTGACGGGGGATGGGGAACGATCCGCTACCGTTAGCGACCCAGCAGGGGCCGGATGGTTTTCTCCACATCCTCGCGGCCCTTCAGGATGCCCACCGCCACCCGGTGGATGATCCCCTCCCGGGTGATGAAAACCGTGGTGGGAACCCCGAAGATGCGATAGGCGCGCTCCGCCCGACCGTTGTGATCCAGCAGGATGGGAAAGGGCAGATCGAATTCCTCCACGAACTTCCGCACTTCCGAGAAATCGTCCTGGGAAGTGAGGTTCACCCCCAGGATCTCCAGGCCCTGGTCATGGTAATCCCGATAGATCTGAGCGAGCAACGGCATCTCCTCGCGGCACGGCCCACACCATGTCGCCCAGAAGTTCAACAGCACGACCTTTCCCCGCAGATCCCTCAGTCGCACGGTTCCCCTATCCAGGCGCTCCAGTTCGAAATCCGGTGCCGGGATCCCGGTGGTCAGGCCCATGGAGGCCGGGGTGGAAACGGGGGGCACCGGATTCCCACCGGGGAGGCGCTGACAGGCCATCGTGAGCAGCATCAGGAGCGCGATCGCCCGCTTACCCATGGATCCCTCCCAGGCTCCGGCCGCTGAGATAGCCCAGATAGGCGGGGACCAGGGGGAAGACACATGGCGAGAAGAAAGAGAGCAGGCCGGCCAGGAAGGCGACCGGATAGCCCAATCCGGCGCCCGGCCCCACATCGAGGAACAGGCCCAGCTGGGACGTCCAGATGCGCAGATTGGTGAACGTGGGAACCCAGAGGGGCAGCGTCATGGTCGAAAGGGAACGGGACAGCACATCCAGCAGCACCATCCCGCCGATGAGAAGGAGCAGCACGCCGCTCGCCATGTGGAAGGCCGGCAGATATCGCCGCATCCGCCGCACGCCGGCGAGGGCGCGGTCCAGCAGCAGCCCCATGGCCAGGAAGGGAAGGCCCAGGCCGGCGGCGTAAGCGGCCAGCAGCCCCAGCGCCTGGCCCGCCGTCTCCTGCTGGAACGTCAGGGTGAGGATCGCCCCCAGCGTGGGGCCTACACACGGGGTCCACCCCGCGGCGAAAAAGACCCCCATCAGCCCCGAGGTCAGGTAGCTGAACGACCGGGCCTCCGGAAGATGCGGGCGCCACTCGGACATCATCAAGGGGTAGAGCAGAGGGATCCGGACCCCCAGCATCCCCAGGCCCATCAGGACCACCACGCTTCCCCCGAGGGCGGCCAGGAAGTCCCGCCCCTCGAAGAAGAGCCGGCCGAGGAGGGTGGCCGCCCCGCCCCAGGCGAAGACAAAAACGAAGGAGAATCCCAGCACGAAGGCCAGGGCGTGGGAGAACGTGCGCCAGCGGAGAGCCAGGATCCCCTCTTCACCGGAGGGCATCGCTTTCCTCCCCATGCTCCGGGTTAAGCTGCGTGCGGAGGCGGGCGATTCGCTCTTCCAGCGCCCGTTGCCGGCGCACCAGGTAAAGCACATAAAAGAACGTAACCCCCCAGAAGACCAGATACGCTGCGACCAGATATCCCATGGAAGTGGGCTCCAGGAACAGGATAGGGCTGCAACCTCAGGATGCCTCCGTCGCCGCTTCGATCGCCTCCAGGGCCTCCTGGGCCCGCTGGACCCGATAGCGCATCCCGAGGAGAACACTGAACAGCAACGTCCAGGCGATCAGGCTGAGCACCATGGTGTGCACCATGCGGGGCGTCAGGCCGAACTGCCCCTGAGCCTCCGAGGAGACGCTGGGGCCGAGCACGATGGGATGGATCGTGCGTAGCAGGCGGGCCGAAAGATACGTGAGGGGCACGGTCACGAAGGCCACGATGGCGTAAACCGCCGCGAAGCGGGCCCGGGTCTCCGGGTTCTCCACCGCGTTCCGTAGGAGCAGATAAGCCAGATACACCACCCAGGTGATCGTCGTGGTGGTCAATCGCGGATCCCATGTCCACCACGTGTTCCACACGGGGCGGGCCCAGAGGGAGCCCGTGACGATCGCCATGGTGAGCAGCACCAGCCCGACCTCCACTGCGGCATGGCTGAGCTGATCCCAGCGGGCCGACCGCGTCCGCAGGTAAGCGATCGCGCTGACAAGAGCCACGGCGAAGGCCAGAAAGCCCGACCACGCGGTGCTGATATGGAAGTAAAAGATCCGCTGCACATCCCCCATTTTCGCCTCGCGGGGCGCATAAAGGAAGACCGCGAGGGTCGCCAGGACCATCAGGGCGATGGTCGCCCCAAGCCAGATCCGTTCCCACGCCCGCATAAAAGCCTCCTTGATCCGGGGAAGAGAAAGGGCCTGCGTAGGGCAACTGCAAGCAGTTGCCTTACGCCTTGAAGCCCAGGGGCGGCTGGAGTATTAAGCACCCCACACCCGGCGCTATGTGCTGACCACCTCCTCGAACACCATCCCCGTCACGGCGAAGAGAAGAAGATCATAGGCAACGAGGATCTGCAGCCACATCGACCACCCTGGATCCGCCTCCAGGATCGCTCGGGTCCCCTGGATGCCGGCGATGACCAGGGGGGCCGCCACCGGGAACAGCAGGATCGGCAGGAGCAGTTCGCGAGCCCGGGTGGCCATCGCCATCGCCGCCAGCAACGTGGTCACTCCCGAGAGCCCGATGGCCCCCAGGGCCAGGAGCAGGAGGATGCCGGGGTCCCACAGGGAGAGGTTGAAGAAGACGCCCGCGGCGGCCAGGGAGAGCAGGATCACCAGCCCCAGCAGCAGCCCATGGACCATCGCCTTGCCTGCGAACAGGAGGCTCCGGTCCCCTGGCACCATCAGAAGCCCCTCCCATGTTCCTCGATCCATCTCCGCCGCCATCATCCGCCCCACGCCCAGGCTGCTGGCGAAGAGCAGAAGCATCCAGAAGAAGACCGGGACGAAAGAACGGGCGAGGTCCGGGCGCAGCTCGAACGCCGTTCCGAACAGGAAGAGGCTTAAACCGGCCAGGGTCAAAAGCGGGGTCAGCGTTTCCCGCCCCCGTCCCTCGATCCGCAGGTCCTTCTCAAGCAACGCCTGGAGCGCACGAAGCTCACGCCCCTTCCCCCGGGCACCATGAGGAGATCGGCTCTCCGCCGGAGCCGGATAGACCCCGGTGGAGCGCTCCAGGCGGAGGGAGGAGCTTCCTGCTTCGGATCGATGGGCAGGCCCTCCGGCGGCGAGACGACGCCGGGGAGCCATCTCCGCCTGATAGAGCTCCTGAAGGGCCTTCTCCCGGAAAGCCATGGGGGCGCCTTCCGCAATCAGGCGGCCGCCCACCAGGACCACCACCCGGTGGGCGAAATCGGCGATGGCGGGATCGTGGAGCGCGACCACCACCGCGCGCCCCCGGGCCGCCAGCTCGCCGATGACCTCACGGGCTTCCTCCAGCCCGACCACATCCAGACCTGTGAACGGCTCGTCCAGGAGCAACACAGGAGCTGGCGAAAGGAAGGCGCGGGCCAGCGCCAGCCGCTGCAACATCCCCCGCGAGAACCTCCGCACCGGATCCCGCGCGCGGTCCGCCAGGCCCATCCGCCTCAGCGCCGCTTCGATCGCCTCCGGCTCCTCCGGCCAGCCATAGAGGCGCTGATAGAAACGGAGGTTCTCCTCCGCGCTGAGATCCGGATACAGCCAGGGCTGATGGCCCAGCAGGGTCACCTGAGCCCGAACCCCGGCCCCATCCGGCGGCCAGCTGGAATCCCCGATCCGGACCCGTCCGGATGTGGGGCGGAGGAGCGTCGCCGCCACCCGAAGCATGGTGCTCTTGCCGGCTCCGTTCGGCCCCATCAGGGCCACGATCTCTCCCGGATGCACCGCGAGAGAGATCTCCCGCAGCACCCAGCGCGGGCCGAACGCTTTTGAAATCCGTTCCAGCTGGAGCATCGGCGACCTGTCCGCTATAGCGCAACGCGTATCCAGCGAGAAGCTTCCCGGCGCGGCCCAGACCGTTACCCGAACGAAGAATCTCCGGCCTGCCCGCGACGGATCGCCCGGGTCATGAGAGCGGCCCGTCGCCGCCGGTAGGTTGCTTCATCGACTTCCCCGGCCGCGTAGGCTTCATCCAGCCGGGCGATCTCGTCGATCAGATCCACCTCCCGCCCCCGCCAGAGGCGGAAGAAGCCCAGAACGGCCCCCGCGCTTAGAGCGAGAAGGAGCGGGATCAGCCATGGGGGAACAGGCGCGCGCGGCCGCAGGGCAACGGTTCGGGTTTGGCCTGGGGCCGGCGGATCCACTTCATAAAGATGATACGTCGTGTTCCCCAGGGTGCGCATCCCGAGATCCCGCAACCCAGCGCCGGAGGCCTGCAGCGCTCCCCCCGCGATCAGCAGGTTCCAGCGATCCACCGGATAGGCCGAGCGCAGCGGAAGCGTCCGCGCCCGGGCCAGCGGCAGCTCGTATCCAAACGCCGTCTGATACCCCGCCCCCGGCGGGATCGGCGCCGTATCGATCAACCGATCTTCCTCCTGACGATACCGACCCCCCAGCGTCCCTTCGGAGATCCGGAGATTGGAGGCGCCCGGCGGCAGAAAGAAGATCATCCCTGGGCTCCCGGCCCCGCCATAGGTGGTCGTTCCCCGGTTCGAAAACACCCACACCTCGGTGACGAAGAGGCGATCGGCCAGCGGCTGCAGGATCCAGTGGACCTGATCGATGTGGATCCCGCCGGGATCCGTCCCTCGATCGAAGACCATGAGGGTGACGGTGACCTCCTGGCCCACGGTCAGCGTCAGCGGATGGGGGGCGGGATAGGCCACCTCCTGCCACTCCGCCACCGGAAGATACGCCGCCTCCGGATAAACCGGCACGGCGTCGAACCGGAAGGTCCCATCGGCCCGGGTCGAGACCGTGCGGGAGAAAACGGGCGAGGACTCCAGCAGGACATAGAGGGTCACCGTCACGCCCGAGGCCGGCGCCTCCGTGGTCCCATGGAGGACCTGGCCGCTCACCGAGCCTATGGCCACCGGACGGGGCAGTTGAAGAGCCCCTCCGTCCGCAATCGAGAAGGCCAGCTGCGGCAGGTAAGCGATCAGAGCCTGCTGGAGGTCCGTCGAGAGCTCCGGCAGCCCGGCATGGGCAGGGATGCGCCCCGGCTGCAGGGCTTCCACCCAGGCGGACGGCACGCGCTCCAGCATCCGCTCGGGATCCGCGAGGGGAACGGGCCCCTTCCGGCCGTCCTCCCCATGGCAGGCCGCGCAGGCTTCCCGGTACCGGCTTTCCGCTTCCGCCATAAGCTCCGGCGGCACCGCGAGGGACCAGGCATACAGCACCACGGCCCATCGCTCGCTGTCGCTGAGCGTCGTCGACCATGGGGGCATCCCCCGCTCCACCCGGCCCCGGGTGACCACCTGGAACCAATCCCGAAGGGAGGCGGCGCGCCGGGCCAGGCTCTCGGTCAGATCCAGACGCGCGTCCGGGGTCCGAGCCCGGAGGGCGGCGGCCTGCGGTCCATCCCCTCGCCCCCTCAAGCCGTGGCAGCTCGCGCAGTGCTCTTGGAAGAGCGAGCGGCCGGTTTGCAGGGAGAGGCCGACCGGGGGAAGCGACGGCGTGGGCGTGGGCCAGGGCTGGGTCCGAAAGGGGATCTCGCCCGCCGGAGGGGGAGCCGCCAGGGTCAGGGAGCATCCGGCCAGAAACCCCAGGGCCAGCCCGAGCACCAGTCCCGCGGATCGATTCCGGGTCATGAGCCCTTCCTCCGGAGTTGCGCCCGGCGGGCCTGGACCGCCGCCTCGACCGCCTCGACCCGGGCCTTCCCATCAATCGCTTCGTTCTCTTCCTGAAGCGCCCGCAATAACGCGGCGCCCTCCTCCAGGTAGCGCCGGCGCAGCTCATGGTAGTCCTCATCCGGGATCTTCCCGGTGCGCCAGTCGGTCTCCAGATCCCGCAACATGCCCAGCACCCGCTCATACTGAGCCTGGAGGGCCGGCCGGGCGGGCCCTTCCCCACGGGATCGATCCTCCCGGAGCGGCCGCAGGACGTATGCGAGCACCAGCACCGTAACCCCAAACAGCACCAGAAGGGCTGCGATCATCTCGTTCATCATCGTGCTTGGTCCGGTAATGGCCTCAGGATACAGGTGGCCCGGATCCCTGAAGGGGTAAAAGGCCCCTCCCCGATCAGAATCCGGTTTCATCCGAACCGAGCAGCCGATCGATCACCCCCTCCAGCTCGCCGGGCTGGATCGGCGCCGCCTTGTAGAACACCACCTGCCCCTGGGGGTCCACCACGAAGGTTTCGGGGACCCCCGTGATGCGATACAGGCGGGCGATCCGGGTGCCTGCGTCCAGGCCGTTGGGATAGGAGATCTGAAACCGCTGCAGATAGCGCATCGCCGCCGATGGGGTATCCAGATAATCCACCCCCACGAAGATCACCCCCCGATCCCGGTATTTCCGCCACAGGGATTCCAGCAAGGGCGCCTCCTCTTCGCATGGCTTACACCAGGAGGCCCAGAAGTTGATCACCACGACATGTCCCCGCCAATCCCGAAGCCGGAACTCCCGGATCCCGAGCCCGCCGTCATAGCCCTCATAGAGGGGAAGGGTGAAATCCGGAGCGGGGCCCTGGGTGGGAGCCGTCCGCCCCCGCTCGAGGAAGGCCCAGCCCAGCAGGGCCAGGAAGACCCCCACCGCAGTTAGGCCGATCCACCAGCCCCACCGTCCCCAGCGTGGCATGGCGCTCCTCCCTACCAGTGCTCCCGGATCCAGCGGTCCAGCATCCGGGCGCGTTCATCGAGCGAGGGCTCCGGCGGGGGCTCGGGCGTCGGGGCGGGCCGGCGCCAGCGGGCGAGGCGGAGGGCCAGCCAGAGCCCGGCCGCCGGAAGGCCGATCGCCGGGATCAGCCAGACCCCCAGCCCGATCCCATGGGGAGGAGGGACAGCCAGAACCCGCATCCCATAACGGGTGGCGAAGAACTCGATGATCTCGTTTTCGCTCCGCCCCTCCGCCAGCATCGTCCGGATCTCCTCTTTCCACTGGATGCATGCCGGCGTGTCGCAGACGTCCAGGGGCACATTCTCACATACCGGGCAATAGAGATTTTTCGCCACCCGGTTGACCTGGTCATCGGACACGGGAGGGGTCGGGGTCTGAGCCCCGGCGGGCCGGGTTACGGAAAGGGCGGCCAGGGCCCAAACCAAGAGGACAGGGCGGAGCGCAAACGCGAGAAGACGGGATCCCCGCATCGAACGATCGCCTCCAGGGAAACGTGATGGGCCAGTCTTTGGTAAAATGCATTACCCCGCTTGAAACCCGGAACTCCAAGGCCTCCCAGAGCTTTCTTCGGATCGTCCGGCTTGCCCTTAGAAGCTCTGCGTCTCAACCCCTCATAGACACGCCCCTCATGGTTGGGAGCGTGCTCACAAATCGCCCGAGCCAGGGCCCGCAAATCCGCCCACGCCCAGATTTCCAGCATGGGATCGATGACGATCACCTCGCAACATCCAGGCCATCCGTTTTTTCCAGTTGGTCTCGTAACCGATCGCGGATCTGATCGCTCGTCTCAAAGGAATGGGACCACCGGAAGTCGAGAACTGCAAGGGCATACTGTGCCTTTCTCGAGTAGGGCCTTAATAAGCCAGCCGCATGACGGAATGTAAACAGATCATCACGGCCGCTCACATAACGGATGTCAATCCCTTTTCCTGCTCGATCCCGCAACGGAAATCGAGCGAACAGACTCTGGAGCGCGCTCTGGATGTTACGATCTGCCGCCAGGATGACGAGATCCATAAGAATGCGTTCAGGAGAGAATGTGGGCGAGAAACAGGGCAGCGAGATCCTCCCCCGGTTCCAGATCCCTCAACAGAGGGTGCTGGTTGCCCGGGAGAATCCGAGCTTCCTCTTCTTCCTTCGAGAAGATCAGCAGCCGTTCGGGGCCTGCCAATCGGACGAGCAAGGGATGTTGGGAAGTGACCAGCCATTGAACCGCCGGGGTTTCCACCATGATCCCGAAGAGGGCATCGATGGAATCCGGAGAGAGACCGTTCTCGATTTCCTCGATAAAGAACACACGCCCCTCATTCTCCGGGTCATAAGCGTGGAGGCTGAGGGCGATAAACCGGAGCCAGCCTTCGGAGATCCCGGGGGGAGAGAGCCAAAGCCCATTCCACTTCATGGCGAGGCGGAAGATGCCGGCGACTTCATCATGGTGGGGCTGGAGCTCCACATGCCGGCCGATCAGCGAACGGATCTCATCCAGCCAGTATGGATAGGCTTCCGGATGGACCTCCTTCATTCGCTGGATCAGCAGGGGAAGATCGCGCGCGTTGGGATAGAAGCGCGGATGCCGGGGTTCCTCCCATCGGCGAATACCCCTTCGGATGGCCCGGGGTTCGGGATGCAGGAGCTCCGGCCATGCTTTCAACCACCACCCTCGCAAGCCTTCGGCGATCTCCTTCAATGGCTCTGGGGTGAATTCGAAAAGCGCCCGGAGCGCAGCCTGATCGCGCTCCACGCGCCAGGACATCCCGGGCTGCTCCTCAAAGCGAACCTCAGAGCCTGCTCGGAGATAGATCGTCCGGCCAGCCCAGGAAAGGCGCTCCCGGACAATACCCACTGTTCCCTCTTCTTGCTGCAGAGCGATCTCGTAGACCACTTCCCCGGGCAGGCTCCCCATCGCCTCGCTGGAATCATTCCCCCAGGTCAGCCGGATGTCGATCTCACTGGCTTGACCTTTCCAGAACAGCTCCTCAGGCTTCCAGACGCGCATCTGCATGGCGCTCCGGAGATGATGCCGCACGATGTCGCGCACAAACCGGATGGCGTCCAGGAAGGCGCTCTTGCCGCTCCCGTTGGGGCCCACCAGGACCTGTAACGGCTTCAACTCGACATCCACATCCCGAAAGCAGCGGTATCCCTGAAGGCGCACCCGCCTCAGCATGGCTCCTCCATCGTTATGAGATCGGGGCCGGCTTCTTTTGCAGCGGCGGGCGGATCTCGCCCAGAGCTGGAGCCAGGGCGGGCCGGGGCCACACGGCCACCAGCGTTCCCAGGATCAGCACGATCCCCCCGATCCAGATCCATGAGACCAGCGGATTGATGAACACCTTGAACGTCGCCCGGTTGCCGCCCTCCATCCACCCGCTCAGCAGCAGGTAGAGATCCTCCTTCAACGTCGCCCGCAGGGCCGGCGGCGTCAGGCTTTCCCCTGTGTCGTATTGCAGCACATAGGGATATAAATCCGTTAGCAGACGGCCGGAGCGGTCATACACCCGAACCCAGGCCTCGGTGACCACCACATCCGGCTCGGTCGCCGGCGTGTATTGTCGGATCCCATGGTAGACCAGCCGATAGCCGCCGAAGGCCAGGGAATCGCCCAGCCCCATGGTCCGCTGGGTTTCCTGCTGATCGAACTGGGAGCCGATCACCCCGATGCCGATCAGGACCACGCCGAGATGAACCAGATACCCGCCATACCGCCGCGGGTTGCGCGCCACCAGACGGACCAGCGCCACCAGCCACGGCTCGCCCGTCGCCCGCCGCCGTGCCCCCACGCTCAGCGCGGAATCCAGCAAGGTCCCCCACCCGGCGAAGGCGCACAGGCCGAATCCGAGGAGCGCCCAGGGCGGTCGGATCCCCGCGATGGCGGCGAGGACGACCACGCCCAGGGCCATGAGCAGCGAGGAGCCCACCGAAAGGCGCAGCGACGCCCCCGGGGTCCGCCGCCAGCGGATGAAGGGGATCACGCCCATCAGCAGGTAGAGGGCCCCGAACAGGGGGCCGGTGACCCGATTGTAGTAAGGGGGACCAACGGTCAGCTTCTCATTGAACAACAGCTCGGAGAACATCGGATAGAACGTGCCCCAGAAGACGGCGAAGGCGATCCCCAGAAAGAGCCAGTTGTTGAGCAGGAAGAAGGTCTCCCGCGACAGCCAGGATTCCACCCGGTTCTCCGCCCGCAATAGATCCCAGCGCGCGGCCAGCAGCGTCAGGGAGCCCACCAGCACCATCCCGACGTAGATCAGGAAGGGCACTCCGATCGCAGAACGGGCGAAGGCGTGCACCGAGGCGATCACCCCGGTGCGCGTGATGAACGTCCCCAGGATCACCAGGGCATAGGTGAGGATGATCAGCAACGAGGTCCACACCTTCAACATGCCCCGGCGCTCCTGAACCATCACGGAATGCAGAAAGGCCGTGCCCGTCAGCCAGGGGAGCAGGGCCGCGTTCTCCACCGGATCCCATCCCCAGTAACCGCCCCAGCCCAGCACATCATAAGCCCAGCGAGCCCCCACCAGGAGGCCCAGGCTCAGGAACAGCCACGCCACCAGGGTCCACCGCCGCAGGAGGCGCAGCCAGCTCTCATCCCGCCGGCCGGCCATCAGAGCCGCCATCACGATCGCATAAGGGACTGTGAAACCCACAAACCCCAGATAGAGCAAGGGGGGATGGGCGATCATCCCCGGGTGGCGAAGCAGGGGATTCAGCCCCCGCCCATCCGCCGGCGGCACGGGGAACATCTCGAAGGGATTGGCGAAGAAACGATTCAGGAGGAGGAAAAACGTCTGGGTGAGCAACAGGATCCCGGTCATATAGGGGAGCATATCGGGGGGGAAGCGATCGGCGCGGGCCATGGCGGCGAAGAGGAAGAGGCTCATCAGCCAGGACCAGAAGAGCAGGGAGCCGTTCTGGCCGCCCCACAGGGCGGTGATCTTCAGGAAGAGCGGCTGGGTCTGACGGGAGACCTGGGTCACATAGACCAGACGGAAGTCATCGGTGAGGAGGGCGATCTCCAGGGCCAGCACCATGAGGGTGAGCAACGGCGCCATCACCTGTCCGATGCGCCGGGCCACCTCCACCCATCGGGCCTCCCGCCGCCATCCCCCATAAAACGCCGCCAGCGTCCCGATCAGGCCCAGACCCCAGGCCAGATCCAGCAACCCTTCCCCAAGAAGACTCATCGGCTTTCCTCCATAATGCGACGGAGCACTTCCCGCGCCAGCTCTAATGCCTCCCGGGCGTCCTTTTCCCCGGGCCATCCTTCCGGCAACATCCCTGGGAGAGCGTCCGGATAGCGAGTCGGGATGTAAAAACGATCCATCCTGAACAGCTGGCTCTCCAGGTCGCCCCACTTCCCCTGCGGGATCTGCCGCACTAAATCCACCAGCTTGTGGGTTCGTGGCGGCGCCTTGCCCTGGGCTTCCAGGAGCCCTTTCAAGGCCTTCTCAATCGCTTGATGGGCATGGAAGCATGTTTGGTTATAAATTCCATCGTCGAAAGCGAGTTCCGCCATACGCAGATCCTCGCGAGCGAAACGAAGCCAGCGCTCAAGATGGGGATTCATAGATCACCACCCCCCTGGCGAGCACTTCCTCCTGAAAGAAGGGGCGGGTTCGGATCTCCTCGAACTCCTCCGGCGTGTAAACCAGAAGATCCATCCCCACACGGGGACGAAATCGCTCCAGCAGCTCGCCGATGCGATCGAGGAAAGGGCGAGAGGAGGGCATCACCACAATCAGATCCAGATCGGAGTCCGGGCGCAATTCCCCCTGGGCCAGGGAGCCGAACAAGATCACCCGCTGCGGGGCATAATTCGCGCGCAGGAACTCCAGAAATCGGGTCAGCTCGGCCTCCAGAGCCGCCCGCCTCTCCCGAACCCTCTCCTCCGATGAAGGCACCCGAGCGGGCATCTCCAGATTCCTCTACCGCGAGCCTCCAGCTGCCGCCTCCTCCTCATATCGGGTGGGGCATTTGAGGAGGAGATTCCGGGCATAGAACACCCCATCCGGCCCCAGGGTGCCCTCCACAATGGCCTGCGCCTCGTTCTGCAGAAGGTCCGGCTTCACGCCTTTATAGACCACCTTGAGCGGCGGGGCCTTCCCGATATCCGCCACCCGATCCACGAGACCGAACTCGATATGGAGGGTCTCCGGATCGTAGCGGATGGTCCCGCCGTCCACGATCCCCGAAAGGCGGATCGGGCGGCCCTGGAGGCTCTCCGCCCGGGCTTTCAGCTCCGAAACCGTCAGGTAATACTGGGAGGCGCTCCGGAGCCCGTTGACGATCAGCAATCCCAGGGCGATGACCAGCAACCCTCCCCCGACCCAGAACCGGGCGCGCATCGAAATCCTCCTCATCGGAGCGTTCTGTTCAGAGTCTAACACAGGAGGCAGGTCCCCTCCAGTCCCCATCCCGGTTTGCCGGACATGTCCGTCCGAAATCATCGGGGGAACACAATGGGTCGAAGGGCCCGGGCTCCGGAGTTCCCCAGATCCCGAGCCCCCTGCCCACAAGCGGGCGGGCCCTTTCTGCTGGTCATGGGATGACGATCGCTTGGGACGCCCGCCTCTTGCCCGCAGTTGAAAAGATGGAAGGAAACGGATTAACATCAGGGAAATCGCCCAACGAGCTCTTTTCGGGGGTTTTGAGGGCGGGCCGGCCGTCTTCAGCGGCCGTCCCTGTCATGATGAGATTCGGGGAGAGGCCGCTCGATCTTCCCTAATTGGGCATGTCAGGTCCGATCATCTTCGACGCGGGAGGGAAGGTGCGGATGGAGCCTCAGGGATGGATCGCGAAAGCGGAACCGATCGCTCCGCCTCCAGATCCCATCCAGCTGGCCCGGGTGATCCGGGAGCTGCTGATGGCCCTGGGGGAGGACCCCGAGCGGGAGGGCCTGCGACGCACCCCCGCGCGGGTGGCGGAGATGCTTCAGGAAGTGCTGGCCGGTTACTGGATGGATCCGGTGGCTCTGATCAACGGGGCGATCTTTGAGGTCGAAGACAACGACCTGGTCCTGGTGCGGGATATCGAGTTTTATAGCATGTGCGAGCATCACCTCCTGCCGTTTTACGGACGGGTCCATGTGGCTTATATTCCCAACGGCCGCATCATCGGCCTCTCCAAGATCCCGCGGGTGGTGGAGCTCTTCGCCCGCCGCCTCCAGGTTCAGGAGCGGATGACCCGGCAGATCGCGGATTTCCTGGAGGCGGTGCTGCATCCCCAGGGGGTGGCTGTCGTGGTGGAGGCGGCGCACCTGTGCGCGATGATGCGCGGGGTTCGCAAATCCCATGCCCGCATGGTCACCCAGGCGCTCACAGGGGTCTTCCGCACCGATCCCCGACACCGGAGCGAGCTGCTGGCCCACCTCCGGAGGCCACCGGAGAAAATCATATAAACCCCCGCCGGTCTGGAATCCGGAAAGGCAGGCTCACCCCCACCGTTTCGGGGCATGGGGAAGGGGGGTTAGATGGTTGTCCGAATATTGACGGAATCGCTTCCCCGTGTTAGGATGGAACGCCCTGGAGGTCCGCCATGGGAGCACGTCGTCAGCGACGCATCGGGGAATTGCTCCGCGAAGAATTGAGCGCCCTCATCGCCGAATTGAAGGATCCGCGGGTCAGCGGGGTGACGGTGACCGCGGTGGAGCCGGCGCCGGATCTCACCATCGCGAAGGTTTATGTAACGGCGTGGCCCACGGATCCCGCGCGGCGGGAGGAGGTGCTGGCGGGGCTGGAGCATGCCAAAGGTTATCTAAAGCACGAGCTGGCCGGGCGGGTGATCCTGCGCCGCATCCCGGATCTTGTCTTTAAATGGGATGATACCTTCGATCGGGCGGACCGGATCGAGCGATTGCTGTCCAAGCTCCATGAAAAGGAGCAGCCGCTGGATGAGTCGTGAGCAGGCTCAGCGTATCCTGAAAGAAGCGCAGCGGGTGGCGGTGGCGACCCATGTTTCGCCCGACGCCGACGCCATCAGCAGCGCGATCGGCCTGGTGCAGATCCTCCGGCGTTTGGGGAAAACGGCGGAGGCCTTTTGCGATGATGATCTTCCTGCTCGTCTGAAAGCGCTCCCCCACGCAGAGGAAATCGCCCGGGTCGCCCATGGCGCCTTCGATCTCCTGGTCAGCCTGGATGCGAGCGACCCAGGGCGTCTCGGCAAAGCCTTCGCCGAGCTTCAGGGTATCCCCCTGCTGAACATCGATCACCACATCACCAACACCCATTTCGGAACCATCAACTGGGTCGATCCCTCCGCGGTGGCGACATCGGAAATGGTGCTCTGGCTCGCCGAGGACCTGGGGGTCACGATGGACGCGGAGCTGGCCTCCATCCTGCTGGCAGGGATCGTGGGGGATACCATGGGCCTGCGCACGGCCAACGTCAACGCCCGGGTTATGCATGAAGTGACCCGCTTGATGGAAGCAGGGGCCTCCCTTCCCGCCCTGGTGGATGCCCTTTTCAACCGCCGCCCCCTGGCCGCCCTCCGCCTCTTCGGGCAGGCGCTGGCAGAGGTTCGGATGGAAGACGGAGTGATCTGGACGGTGATCACCCGGGAGATGCGGGCGGCCTCCGGGCTGAACCACGCGAACGATCTCAGCCTCTCCAGTTTTCTCATCGGAGCGGAGGAGGCGCGGATCGCCGCGGTGTTCACCGAACGGGACGATGGGAAAGTGGAGGTCAGCATGCGGGCCCGGCCCGGCTACGATGTGGCCCGGGTAGCCCTGGCCTTCGGCGGAGGGGGGCATCCCCCCGCGGCCGGTTGCCTGCTCCCTGGACCTCTGGAGGAAGCGATTCCCCCGATCTTGAAGGCGCTGAAGGCAGCCGCACGGGATCGTTAGGGGGAAACCCACGGGGAGCCCTGAGCTCGCCTTTCACGCCGGGATGGAACGGCAAGGCATCGGTCGACGCCCTGCCCTCGCTTATCCTTTACGCCATGGAACGCCAACGGGGAGCCTCGGGGATGGAGACCGTTCGGGTCGGCATCCTCACCATCAGCGATCGGGCCGCCCGGGGGATTTACCCGGATGAAAGCGGGGCGCTCCTCCGGGAGCGAATCGCGGAACAGATGGGCTGGACCGTCGCCCAATACGCGGTGATCCCCGATGACATGGAGGCGATCCAGCGGATCCTGCGGTCGTGGTGTGATGAGGAGGGTCTGGATCTGATCCTGACGACGGGAGGCACCGGGCTGAGCCCTCGGGATCTCACGCCGGAGGCGACGCGGCCCCTTCTGGAGCGAGAGGCTCCCGGGATCGCCGAGGCGCTGCGCTTCTACAGCCTCCAGCAGACCCCTTTCGCCATGCTCTCCCGGGGCGTTGCGGGAGTTCGTGGGCGGACCCTGATCATCAATCTGCCGGGCAGCCCCCGCGCGGTGCGGGAGGCGATGGAGATCCTGGGGAAGGTGCTGCCCCATGCCATCGCCATCCTGCGGGGGGAGACAGGCCCGGCGGCAGAACATTCCTTTCGCGCCTGAGTCCGGCGGGCCGTCATCCACCCGGTGAGGATGCGTTTTCCCCTGCAGCGTTCATGAGGGCCAGGGCCATTCCCCTTATCCCTGACGAAAGCATCCCAACCACTCCCCAAAGGGACCGCTGGTTGGGCCTCAACGGGCCAGCATCAGCACCATATCGTAATAATTGAGATTGGCCTCCCGCCGGCGCTCCACCACCTCCTCCAGGGGGATGGTCACGATCTCCCGCCCCTGTAGGGCGGTCATCACCCCGCGCTCTCCGGCCAGCAGGGCTTCCACGGCCTTCACCCCCATGCGGGTGGCCAGCAAGCGATCGAAGGCCGTCGGGCTTCCTCCCCGCTGGATATGGCCCAGGATCGTGATGCGCACATCGAAGCCGATCGGATGGCTCTCCAGGAACTTGGCGACCTCCGTCGTCCGGTAAGGCGCCCCTTCGGCGATCACGATCAGGGCATGGGTCTTCCCCCGCTCATAGGCATCCATCACCGCCCGGGCGACCTCCTCCAGGCTGGTCTCCCGTTCCGGGATCAGCACCATCTCTGCCCCGCCGATCACCCCCGCAATCAGGGCCAGATATCCACAATCCCGGCCCATGGTTTCCACGAGAAAAGCCCGTCCGATCGAGGAGGCCGTATCCCGCAGCCGATCGATGGCGTCAATGATGGTGTTCAGGGCAGTGTCGACCCCGATGCTCATATGGGTGCCCCAGATGTCGTTATCGATGCTGGCGGGGACCCCTACCACGGCGAAGCCGCGCTGGTGAAGGGCCAGGGCCCCTCGCATCGAGCCATCGCCCCCGATCACCACCAGGCCTTCAATTCCGTATTGATTCAGGCGACGCAGCGCCTTGCGCTGTCCTTCTTCCGTCATGAACTCCTTCGAGCGGGCGGTCTGCAGGATGGTCCCGCCCCGCTGGATGATGCCCCCCACATCCCGTGGGCGGAGCTCCACGATCTCCCCTTCGATCAGGCCCTGGAAGCCACGCCGGATCCCTAGCACCTTCACGCCATGGTAGGCCGCGGTGCGCACCACCGCCCGGATGCAAGCGTTCATGCCCGGCGCATCCCCTCCGCTCGTCATCACCCCGATGCAACGCATTCCGCCCACCTCCGTCGATGCAGCAAGCAAGGATTCTCTCAAAGATACGCATTATATTCATTTTATTGATTCCCGGGACGGATAGGCAACAACCGAGGAAGCGGAGTTCCTGAAGGAATTACGCCGAGGGCTTCCCCGCGGCTGTCCTGCAGAACAGCCCATTGCCTGAGCAGACCGATCCGATTACAATAACAACAAGATGATTAAGGTCTGATTCTTCACCGCTGGCATCGAGGCAAGCGGATCCCGGGCAGGTGGACTTCTATCAGGGGGTAAGGCCCATGGCGAGCGTCGCGTTTGAGAACGTCACCAAGCAGTTCGGAAATGTCGTGGCCGTGAAGGACCTCACCCTGTATATCCCGGATGGGGAGTTCCTGGTGCTGGTTGGCCCCTCAGGATGCGGCAAGACCACCACCCTGCGCCTCCTCGCAGGCCTGGAGGAGGTCACCCGGGGGCGGATCTACATCGGGGACCGGGATGTGACGGAGATCCCCCCCAAGGACCGCAATATCGCGATGGTCTTTCAATCCTACGCCCTCTACCCCCACATGAACGTCTACGACAACATCGCCTTCGGCCTGCGCATGCGCAAGGTCCCCAAAGCGGAAATCGAGCGCCGGGTGCGGGAGGCCGCCCGGATGCTGGAGATCGAGCATCTACTGGACCGCAAGCCGCGGCAGCTATCAGGCGGCCAGCGCCAGCGGGTGGCCGTGGCCCGGGCCATCGTGCGCGATCCGGCCGTCTTCCTGTTCGATGAGCCGCTCTCCAACCTGGATGCGAAGCTGCGGGTGCAGACGCGGGCAGAGCTGATCAAGCTGCATCAGCGGCTGGGGACGACCTTCGTCTACGTGACCCACGACCAAGTCGAGGCGATGACCATGGGCACCCGCATCGCCGTGATGAAGGATGGGGTGCTCCAGCAGGTCGATACGCCCCAGAACCTCTACGAGCGGCCCGACAACCTCTTCGTGGCGGGGTTCATCGGCTCACCACCGATGAATTTCTTCGAAGCCCACCTGGTGCCAGAGGGGGATGCCCTCTGGGTGGACACTGGCTCCTTCCGCGTGCCGGTTCCCCCCGATCGAGTCGCTGTGTATCGCCCGTATGCGGGGCGACGGGTGATCTTCGGCCTGCGGCCCGAACACATCTATGACCCCGAATTCGCCCCGCCCATTAAACACCCCGCCGGGGTGCAGGCACGGGTCGATGTGCGGGAGCTGATAGGCAGCGAGGTTCACCTCCATCTGGTGGCGGATCGTCAGACCTTCGTCGCGCGAGTGGATCCGCGGACCCGGGCGCTGGTGGGGAACACCATCCGTGTGCTCTTCGATATGGATCGCATGCACCTCTTCGACGCGGAAACGGAGCGGGCGATCCGCTGAGCCGATCCCGGTGTGGGGCGGGCGCTCCGGCCGGCGCCCGCCCCCTCCAAAATCAGCGATCCCGCACCGCGGCAAACCGATCGAAGGCCACCCGGGCATCGCCCCGGGCCATGGTCCCAATGCTCACCCCCGCTCGCCCTCCGCCCTCGTTCGCTCCGCGCTGGATCCGGGCCACTTCCACGCCATTGACCCAGAAGATCATCTCCGCGCCTGCACAACGGACCCGCAGGTGATTGGTGGTCCGCCCGGTCCGGATGGCGGCATGCACGGCCCAATCCACCAGGATCCGCCAGCTCCCCTGTTCGTAGAGAAAGACCCCGTAGTAGCCGTCCGCGCTGACGGCGAAGCGGTAGAAACGCCCTTCCCCAGCCTGGAGGATCAGCCCATAGTCCGTAGAGGACGGCCCCTCCAGCAGAGCGCCCTCGACCTCCACCTGTCCATCCCGGAACGAAAAAGGGGAGAGAACCCAGCCGACCGTGCGAGGGGGTTTCAGGCTCAGGATCAGATGGCCGTTCTCGGTGCGGGCGGTGAAGCGGGTCTCCGCTGGAAGCGACCACCCGGGCGCGCCGTTCGCGAAGTCCATCGTATAGCGCGCGCTCTCAGCGGGGCGACAGGCAGCGATCAGCGGGAGCAACAGGACCCATCGCAGGCCCATGCGCGCCATGGCGATCTCCGGCCCGCCTCCCTCCGGGAACGCCTCACCTCGCGGATTCCGAAAAGGTGTCTTCACCGCTCGCGGTCTCCCCATGCCCTCGCTCCCGATGCCCGACGGGCTTCCCTCCAGGCTTCCAGCCTTCATTCTATCCAGCCGGAGCCCAGCTCGCACCCCCCATCCCGGGATGAAGCCCGGGGAGACGACCTCCCTCAGCGGCCAGGAGCGGCGCGCCCGGGGAGGACAACGCTATGGGGCATGGAGGATATCCAGAGCCACAGAACTGAGAGAGGGGAGTATAATTCTCCAAGGAATAAACTTGGGGGGATTTTCAGAGAGACATTCGGGAGGCGATCATGCGATTCAAGGTGATGCTGGAGCCCAGCGAGGAAGGCGGTTATACCGCTTATGTTCCCTCGTTGCCCGGTTGCATCAGTGAAGGGGAGACCATCGAGGAGGCGCTGAAGAACATTCAGGAGGCGATCGAGCTGTATCTGGAGCCGGTGGAGGATGAGCTCATCCCGCTGCTGACGGAGACGACACTGGTGCGGGAGCTGGAGTTGTGAGCAAGGTGCCCAGCCTGTCCTATGAGCAGATCATCCGCTCCATCCTCCAGCTCAATGTTTCCTCCCCTCCTCCCGCTGCGCCCGTTATCTTATAATTTAATTCCCCTGGAGCCAGTATCCACTCCGCCCCGCTTCGGGCGGCTTGCTCTCATCCTTTCGGCCCGGGGAGCGCGCAACGATGGTGGATCCTCGTGAGGCCACAGGGGCCGTCGCTCTTCCAGGCCCTCCCGCACGGTTCCAGCTGGGAGATCCCCGCTGGCTTCTGGAATTGCGATATCTTCCGTGGCCCACAGACTGGGCCGCCTGTTTCGGCCGGAGCGGGCCGCTCCACGTGGAGCTCGGGTTCGGCGATGGCGCTTTCCTGATCGCGCTGGCCCGTCGGATGCCGGAGGCCAACTGTGTGGGGGTGGAGCGGGCCCTGGAGCCAACCCGATGGGCGCTCAGGCGGCTGCGCCGGGAAGGAGTGGAGAACGTCCGCCTGGTGCTGGGGGATGCCTTCGCCGCCCTCGCCCTCCTTTTCCCGCCGGAATCCATCGCCGGGGTTTATATCAATTTCCCGGATCCATGGCCGAAGGCCCGGCATCACCACCGACGGCTGCTGACGCCGGCCTTCCTGCAGCTGGCCGCCCATCGCCTGCAGCCGGAGGGGACGCTCCTGATCGCAACCGACGACGCGGATTACGCGATCTGGATCGCGGAGGCCCTGAAGGGAACGCCCGGGCTCGAGAGCGCCTTCGAGACGCCATGGGTTCATGCGCTGCCGCATCGGGAGCCGACCCGCTATGAGCGAAAGGCGCTTGCCGCCGGCCGGACGTGTTTTTATTTTATCTGGCGGCGGAGCGGACCGGCCCCAGCGCCTCCGCTCCCCCGCATGATGCGTCCGGAGGACGCCATGCCCCATCGGATCTGGAAAGGCACACCGGAGCTCGCCCGCATCGTGGAGACGCTGCGCGGGCGGCTCTGGCAGGACGGGGAAACGATCTGGCGGGTGAAAGGGCTCTATCGCCCGGTGGACGGAGACGGGCTGTTGATCGAACTGCTGATCGCGGAGGGCTCATGGGTGGAGACGGTGGCCCTGCGCTTTCAGCCCCACGGGTCAGGCGCCTGGATCCTGCAGCCGGCGGAGATCGGGGGGCTGCGGCCCACGATGGCCCTGAAGATGGGCGTGCAGGCGGTCGCCCGCGCCATCGAAGAGGCCACGCCCGGGCTCCAGATCCTTTCCTCCACCATCTGAGAACCGCCGCGGGGATAGGCCAGCGGCCTTCGGGAGAGGCACGCCGTCCCCAGCGTTCCCCGGGAGCTCTGGGGGCCCAGTGGGGCTCCTTCGGGCGGCTGACCCGGCCAGGAGGAGACCCGTGCGTAGCCGGAAGCTCGATCGGTCGGACTTCATGGACATGAACCCATCTCCTTTCACGGGGGATCCCGATGAACAAACCGATCCACGAGCTCACCTTCGAAGAGGCGCTGTCCGAGCTGGAACAGATCGTGCGCGCCCTGGAGAGCGGCGGGCTTCCTCTGGAGGAGGCGATGGCCCTCTACGAGCGGGGGCGAGCCCTTGCGGATCGCTGCCAGCAATTATTGCAGGAAGCACAGCTGCGGGTTCAGCTGCTCGAGCGCGATGAATCCGGTTCCATCCGCCTGACCCCGTTTGAGGGGTGAGGGAATGACCATCGGCGATATCTTCCAGAACCCGATCCTGATGCCGGCCTTTCTGGCCTGGATGGTGGCTCAGGCCTCCAAGGTTCCGGTGGAGTGGGCCCGACGGCGGCGGCTGGATCTGGGGCTGTGGGTCAGCGCTGGGGGCATGCCCAGCTCCCACGCCGCCCTGGTCTCGGCGATGGCGACCGCGGTGGGATTGCGGGAGGGCCTGACCTCGACGGCTTTCGCCATCAGCGCCATCGTCGCCCTGATCGTGATGTATGACGCCGCGGGAGTCCGTCGCGCGGCCAGCATCCAGGCCCGCCTCCTCAACCAGATCCTGGAGGAAGTGTTCGCAGGCCGCCCCCTCAGCGAACAGCGTCTGAAGGAGCTCATCGGCCACACGCCGATGGAGGTGTTCGTGGGCGCGTTACTGGGGGTTGGGATCGCATGGCTCTGGTGGCAGCTTGCGCCCTAACAGGGGGAGAACGTGAAGATCTACACCCGGACCGGTGATGATGGCACCACGCAGCTGATGGGCCCGACGCGGGTCCCCAAGGATCATCCCCGGGTGGCCGCCTATGGCACGGTGGATGAATTGAACGCCTGGCTGGGCTACCTGAGCGCAATGGGGATGCCGACCCCATGGGCGGAGCGGCTGCGGGAGATCCAGCGGGACCTCTTCGTCATCGGGAGTTATCTGGCGCTGGATCCGGCGGTTGCGGATCGAGCCCCTGCCCTGCCGCCTCCCCCGGAAGGGCGGATCTCCGAGATCGAAGCGTGGATCGATGAGTGCGAGGCCGTGACCGGGCCGACCCGCGTCTTCATCCTCCCCGGGGGGCACCCTTTGAGCGCCGGACTGCACGTCGCTCGCACCGTCTGCCGGCGGGCCGAGCGGGCGGTGGTCACACTTCACCGGCAGGAGCCGGTGCCCCCCTGGATCCTGGCGTATCTCAACCGCCTGTCGGATCTCCTGTTCATGCTGGCCCGATGGGCCAACGCCATCCACGGCGTTGAGGATCTTCCATGGAATCCGTAATGCGGGAAGGGCTCCCTTCCGCGGCCCAAATGTTGTTGGAACAGATCCGCTCCCGACGTTCCGTCCGGCGCTACCGTCGGGATCCCATCCCGCGGGCCTGGGCGATGGTCCTGCTGGAGGCCGCCCGCTGGGCGCCTTCCGCTCATAACCGTCAGCCATGGCGGTTTGTGATGGTGGAAGACGCCCATATGAAAGCCCAGCTGGCCCGGGCGATGGGCGAGCGCCTCACAGCGGATCTGCGTCAGGATGGGGTCCCCGAGGAACGGATCGCGGAGGATGTCGCCCGCTCTTATGAGCGGATCGTCTCCGCCCCGCTGGCGATCGTGGTCTGCCTCTCGATGCAGGAGATGGACCGCTACCCCGATGCGCGGCGCCAAACGGCGGAACGGACCATGGCGGTACAGAGCGTGGCCATGGCCGGGCAGAACATCCTGCTGATGGCCCACGCCCTGGGCCTGGGGGCCTGCTGGATCTGCGCCCCACTGTTCTGCCCGGAGATCGTGCAGGAGACGCTGGGGCTCCCCGCGGATTGGGAGCCCCAGGGGATGATCCTGATCGGCTTCCCGGCGGGGCCGCCACGAGAGAAACCCCGACGGCCGATCGAAGCGTTCACCCGATGGATCGAGGCTCCCGCGTAACACCCCGGAGGTTACGCCGGGGGCTTTTTCATTCGGGTTGCGGGCGGGCGCCGAAGCGCGCCCGCCCGCAACAACATAAGGAGATCGCTGCTTCTTGATCCGCTCCCAGGACCTGCGTGGGGAGCTGCGATTGTAACCTTAATACGACAACCGCAAATCGTTGAGCGGAGCCTCCCCGTTCCCCGTAGGGCAACGGCATGCCGTTGCCCTACGCCTCCAGGTGTGGTTGTGGCCCCACTGGAAGGCCAGGTGCGGCTGTAGGATTAAGCAGGCACCTCCGGCAACCGGTAGTCCTTGAACTGCTCCCGCAGCACCTTCTTATCGAACTTCCCCACGCTGGTCTTGGGGATCGCCTCCACGAACACGATATCATCCGGCAGCCACCACTTAGCGAACCGCGGCCGCAGGAACTCCATGAGCTCCTCTTTGGTGAGGTCCTCCTTGAATTCCGGACGGGGGACCACCACGGCCAGGGGGCGCTCCTGCCATTTCGGGTGGGGCACGGCGATGACGGCCGCCTCCAGGACCTTGGGGTGGGCCATCAGGGCGTTCTCCAGATCCACCGAGGAGATCCACTCCCCGCCGCTCTTGATCAGATCCTTCGTCCGATCCACGATCTGGATGTAGCCCTCGGGGTCGATGGTCACCACATCCCCGGTGCGGAACCATCCATCCTGGAAGGCCTCCGCGGTGCGTGGGTCATTGTAGTAAGCCCGGATCACCCACGGGCCGCGGACCTGGAGCTCGCCCATGGTCCGGCCGTCCCATGGCACCTCCCGGCCCTGCTCATCCACCGCCCGGATCTCCACCCCGACCACCGGCAGTCCCTGCTTGGCGCGGACGGCGAAGCGTTCCTCGTCAGGCCAGCTTTCCATGTAGCTTTTGAGATTGGCCACGGTGCCCAGCGGGGTCATCTCTGTCATGCCCCAGGCGTGGGCGATGCGGATGCCGAAGCGCTTCTCGAAGGCCTCGATCAAAGCCCGTGGCATCGCTGATCCGCCCACCGGCATCACCCGCAGGCTGGAGAGGTCATAGCGCTCCCGCTCCAGCAGCGCGTATAACCCGATCCAGACCGTCGGCACGCCGGCGGTCACCGTCACCCGCTCGTTCTGGATCAGCTCCGCGATATCCCGCGGCTGCAGATGGGGCCCAGGGAAGACCAGCTTGGCGCCCACCATCACCCCGGCGAAGGGCATCCCCCAGGCGTTGGCGTGGAACATGGGCACCACGGGCATCAGCACATCCCGCTCACAGATCCCAAAGGTGTCCGCCAGACAGAGGGCCATGGAGTGCAGGAAGATGGCCCGGTGGCTGTAGACCACGCCCTTGGGGTTCCCCGTGGTCCCCGAGGTATAGCACATGCCGGCAGCCGCGTTCTCGTCCAGGCGCGGCCAGGGATAAGGCGCCTCCGGGGATTCAGCGATCAACGCCTCATAGTCCAGGGCCGGGCTCAGGGTCGTCTGGATCGGGCCGGTGTCGCTCATGATCACGAAGGCCTTCACCGTAGGGATCCGATCGCGGATGCGCTCCAGGAGCGGAACGAGGGAGGCATCGACGAAAATCACGCGGTCTTCGGCGTGGTTGATGATGTAGATCAACTGATCGGGGGCGAGGCGGATATTGAGGGTGTGAAGGACGGCGCCCATACAGGGGGCGGCGAAGTAGATCTCCAGGTGGCGGTAGGTGTTCCAGGCGAACGTGGCCACGCGATCTCCCCGCCCGATCCCCAGCCGGTTCAGGGCGTGGGCCAGGCGGTGGACCCGCTGGTGGAAGTCGGCGTAGGTGTAGCGGTGCATGCCGGCAGCGGTGCGCGTGGCGATCTCCTTGCGGGGGAAGAGGCGGGCGGCGCGATCCAGGAAATGATGCAGGGTGAGCGGCCAGTCCATCATCAGACCTTCCATGGCTCCCTCCTCTTAAAGAGGATGCACCAGCAAGCTCACCAACGTTGCGCCATCTCCCGAAGGGGCGGCGGGATCTTCTGTTATGGGATTCAACCGCCAGAGGGGTCTGGGCCCCTGGTCGGGATGGCTTTCTATATCGGATTATAAAACATCGAGGGCAACCGGAACGGGCGTGGGGGATCCGGGATCTGAAGAGAGCGTCGCGCTTCGAGAGCTGCCCCTCGTGATTCCGTGCCGGGAAAAAGAGCGGGGATGGGAGGGCTCTCCCATCCCCGCCAGCGGGATCTCAGGAGAGGGACTCCGCCATCTTCGCGGCGAGATCGGCCACCCGCACAGAGTAGCCCCACTCATTGTCATACCAGGCCACCACCTTCACGAAATTGCCGTCGATGACCATGGTGGAGAGCCCATCCACGATCGCCGAGTGCGGATCGCCCTTGAAGTCGATGGAAACCAGGGGCTCCTCGGTGTAATCCAGGATCCCTCGGAGGGCGCCCTCGGCGGCCGCGCGGAAGGCCGCGTTCACCTCCTCCCGGGTCACCGGCCGGCTCACCTCCGCCGTGAGATCGATCACGGAGACGGTGGAGATGGGGACGCGCAGGGCGTATCCGTCGAGCTTCCCCTTGAGCTCGGGGATCACCAGGCCGATGGCCCGGGCCGCGCCGGTGGTGGTGGGGATGATGTTGAGGGCCGCCGCCCGCGCCCGCCGCAGGTCCTTATGGGGCAGATCCAGGATGCGCTGGTCGTTGGTGTAAGCGTGGACGGTGACCATCAATCCTCGCTTTACCCCGAAGGCATCGTGGAGGACCTTCACCACCGGCGCCAGGCAGTTGGTGGTGCAGGAGGCATTGGAGACGATGTGGTGCTGTGCCGGATCATAGCGGTGATCATTCACCCCCATCACCACCGTGAGGTCCACGCTGTCCGAAGGGGAGGCAGGGGCCGTGATGATCACTTTCTGGGCACCGCCGGAGGTGCGGTGCACGGCGGCCTTGCGGCCGTCGGTGAACAGGCCCGTGGACTCGATGACGATCTGCACCCCCAGGTCCTTCCAGGGGAGGTTGGCGGGATCCTTTTCAGCGAAGACGCGGATCTCGTCCTCCCCGACGATGAGATAGGAATCCCGGGCGGCGACGGGCTCTGGATAGCGCCCGTAGTTGGAGTCATACTTCAGCAGGTGCGCCAGGGTGGGGGCGTCGGTGATATCGTTTACAGCGACCACCTCGAGACGGTCGCGATATTTCTCGCGGATGGCGCGGAAGACCTGGCGCCCGATCCGACCGAACCCGTTGATGCCCACTTTCACAGCCATCGGACTTCCCTCCTGAGCGATTTGAGGGGTTGCGCTTTTCTGAGAAGTATACCCCAGTTTGATCCGGCGTTCCCGCTTTCCTCACACCCGGTTATGGGCTCTTTCGATGTCCCGCCCTTCCGCTCCCATCCAGAAGGCGCGATGGCCCCTCCCTCATATCGCCCAAGAGAAGACCGGCAGAAACCCGGAAGCCCCGGTCCTCGAAGGCCAGCCACCGCCACCCTTTGGGCTTCAGCGGCGAAGACGCCATCTCCTGCCACTCTAAAGCATCTCTTGTCGCCCATATAGGGATATTTTCACAAATTGTGCTCGAGGGGGCTCATGGGGAGAAGCGCGCTGGGAGCAAACATCCCGTGAGGGCTTGGGGACGGCGGGCCCATCGCTGGAGAGGCGAGAGGACCGGAAATCCATGTAAAGAGCCCTATAAGGGCCGCGCCAGAGGGCCTGTAAGCCGGGTTCTGTCCCCCGCGAGGATCCGCTCACTGAAGACCAGCTTACCAGCGATCGGAAGCCGGACGTCTGATGCGAATGCGATGGGGCTCCACGATGATCAGGAGTCCGCGCAGATCCTCGCCTTCCATACGCATCAAGGCCTGAAGTAGACGTCGGTTAAGCTCAGGGACGGAGAGTTCATTGGGCATGCGCAGAACAAGAATGCCTGCATGGGTCCCAAGGGGAAACCGAAGGATGTTTGCAAATCCTTTATCTGCGGTGATTAGGACAGCACCCCGAGCCCGGGCATAGGCGATGACCTCTTCATCGGTGCATCCCCTTAATCCTGCATCGCGCACATCTTCCACCTCGTGTCCAGCTTCCCGCAGGACAACGGATGTGGAGCGCGGCATATCCTCATCGACAAGGAAGCGCCCCATCAGGAGCTGATCCGCACTTCTTCGGCGGACAGGATATCGGCAGCATACTGGAGGGCAGCGCGCACATCTTCCTCAGTGATTTCGTATTCGCGCGCGACCTCTTCGACCGACATCCCTCCAGCCAGCTTGCCCACGATCAGATCGACCGGAACGCGCGTGCCTTTGATGACCGGCTTTCCGAACCGCACCCTGGGATCTACGGTGATGCGCGGGGCGATCTCCACCGCCATCTTCCGGCCTCCTTTGGGCCTGAAATGAAAGTCTTTGCCCCTCCTCATCGCCCAAAGGGCAACGAGGAGGGGGAAGAAAAGCTTGAGGCCAACCGCATCACACCGTATCCTCCGGAGCTGCATGGATCGCCCCCGGCGATCTGAGCGTCCCCCCACTCCCCGGAGGGAAAATCCCTTCCGAAAGCAATCCGGGCCGCGCCAGAGGGCCTGTAAGCCGGGTTCTGTCCCCCGCGAGGATCCGCGGGGTGGCGGTCATCTCTCTGGGACGGCGGTTGCCCGCCGCCTCAAGCGGCCTACCCGCGGGCATTGGGCGCGGGGCAGCCCCGGCGCCCCCAAGGGCGCCGCGCCCGCTGCTTGGCCTTGCTCCAGGTGGGGGTTGCCATGCGCCGGAACGTTGCCGCCCGGCCGGTGGGCTCTTACCCCACCTTTTCACCCTTGCCTCCATGGCCCCGGGGAAAACCCCCGGGCGGATCGGCGGTCTGTTTTCTGTGGCCCTGTCCACGGGTCGCCCCGTCCGGGTGTTACCCGGCACCCTGCCCCGCTGGAGCCCGGACTTTCCTCAGGCCGGGTTTCCCCGACCCGCGACCGCCCGGCCTTCTGGCGCGGCCCATCTCTATTTTACCAGGATTCCCGGCTGTCGCCCTATGGCCCGCTGGCGGCCTGCTGAAGGGCCTCCAGGATCCTCCCCAGGGCCTCGATCTCCGCCCCGTAGGCCGCCCAGTCGCCCCGGCGGATCGCCTCCTGAGCGCGCTGGTAGTGGGCATAAGCCTGCCGGATAAGGGCCGTGATATCCGCACCAGGAGAAGGGCCCGGGCCTGAGGGACTGGCCATCGTCGCCCCGCCGATGGCCTGGGCCAGGGCCTGCTCCAGGGTGGGGGCCATCGCCACCCGTTGCTCGGTGGCCACGATCACCTGCTTCAGCTCGGGAATTTGACCCTGCTCCGCCAGCAGATATAGCGGCTCCACATACAAAAAGGCCTCCCCAATGGGGATCACCAGGAGGTTCCCCCGGATCACCCGACTGCCCCGCTGGCTCCACAGGGTGAGCTGTGCCGAGATCGTAGGCTCCTGATCGATCCGCGCTTCGATCTGCTGCGGGCCGAAGATGAGGCGCTCCTTGGTCAGACGGTAAAGAATCACCGCTCCATACCGCTCAGGATCCGAACGGGCCGCCATCCACGCGATCATGTTCTGCCGCCCGGATGGGGTGAAAGGAAGGATGAGGACGAACTCCACCGGCCCGCCCTGATCCAGCCGCGTGAGCACATAGTAAGGCTCCATGGGTTGAGGCTCAGCGCCGAAGATCTCCGTCGGGATCGCCCACACGTCTTCCTTGTTGTAGAAAGTGCGGGGATCCTGCACGTGATAGGTCCGGAAGATCTCCGCCTGGATCCGGAACAGGCCTTCCGGGTATCGCAGATGCGCTTTCAATGCTTCGGGCATCTCCGAGAAGTCCCGCCAGAGAGCCGGGAAGATCCGCCGCCAGGCCCGGATCAGCGGCTCATCCTCCACCACATAGAAGGTCACCGTCCCGTCGTAGGCGTCCACCACCGCCTTCACGCTGTTCCGGATGTAGTTCAGACTCTCATGGGGCTGGCTGTAAGGATAGCGGTCCGTCCACGTGTAAGCATCCGCTACCCACACGATCCTTCCATCCAGGATCACCGCGTAGGGGTCCGGATCGAAGCGCAGGAAGGGCGCCAGTTTCTGCAGACGGGTCCGGATATCCCGCCAGAACAGGATGCGGCTCTCTGGAGTGAGGGCCCCGCTCAGCACCAGGTTGGCATCCCCGAAGTAGAGGGCGAAGAGGGCCCGCCGTGCCAATCCGCCCAGGCGCACCCCGGTGCGGCCCTGATAGGTCGTGATGACGTTCTCCTCCCCCCGCGGGTAGTCGAACTCCGGCACCGCCGTGTTCACCAAAGCGAAGTCGACGGTCCGTTCCCCAAAGTAGATCTGGGGGCGAGTCAGGGGGATGGCTCCCACTGGCGGGATGTCCTTCAGCAGGAACTCCGGGAGGCCTTCGGGGGTGAAGGCCCGCACCGGCACGACCACCGCTCCATAGCCGTGGGTGAAGACCAGGTGCCGGTTCACCCAGGTGCGGGCCGGGGGAGGTAGCGCCCCCAGATCCAGTTCCCGCACGCTCAGCATGACTTGGCGGTAAGCGCCGTCGATGCGATAGCGATCCACATCCACGTCGGTGAATACATAATACGGCCGGATGCTCTGCAGCTGCTGAAGGGTCTGCAACAGCGGGCGGTAATCCCACAGGCGGATCCCCTCCAGGATCTCTGCGTTGGCCTGGATCTCCGCGGGGGTGGGAGCCTCGCGGGGAGAGAAGACCCGCTCCTCGAAGCGATCCAGGCCGTAGGCGCGCCGGGTGAAGGCGATGCTGTGGGCGATATAGGGGCTCTCCCGGGCCAGCTCGTTGGGGCGCACCACCAGGCTCTGGATCAGGCCCGGATACGCCTCAAGGCCCAGGAGGGCCAGGGCGAGCCATCCCCCCAACCCCGCGGCCAGGAGAAGGGGCCGGCGCCACCTGAGGTTCAGCAGCATCCCGAGGGCGAGGAGAACCATCAAAACGCTCAGCAGGTTGAGGACCGGCAGGCGGGCGTGGATGTCCGCGTAGCCCGCCCCGAAGGCGATGGCGCGCTCCGCGTAAAGCAGCCGGTAGGCATCGAAGCGGTAGCCCACAGCCATCAGCAGGAAGAACATGGCCGCCAGGACCGAAAGATGGGCCCACCGCCAGCGCCGGGAGACCGGGAGAAACAGGGGGAAGAGGGCGGAAAGGGGAACCAGGCCCCACTGAGCGGTTTCCTGGAGAAAAGTCCAGAAAGGCCACCGGAACACATACCAGCCGACATCCAGGCCGAAGATGGGATCGCGAACGCCGAAAGGCTCTGCGTTCAGGGCCAGCAGAGCGCTTTCCCACTGCCCCTGAAAGGCAAGGCCGAAGAGAAAGCCGGCCCCCAGGGCCAGCCCCAGCCAGAGGCGGGGGGAGCGACCGGCCGCGCGGGCAGTTAGGAAGGCGTTGAACCCCAGAACGAGGGCCGCCCCAGCCCATCCGACGAGGAACAGCACCGCTCGAGTCTGCCATTGGGTCCAGAGGACGGACTCATAGCCCAGATCCCGGAACCACTCCCACGCCACCCACAGGCTCAGCAGGCGCCCGGGGAGGAACACCAGGAGAACCCCCAGACCGAAGAGCCCGAGGCCCCACCTGATCCATCGCTCATACGGAAGCCGCCCCCAGTCGATCTCCAGCCGTCCGCCTTCAAAACGGTCCCTCCTCCGCCAGCTCATCGAAACCTCCTGGGGAATGTTGGATGCCCTCAGCGGAGCGCGCTCCGCCGGGCGCGCCGAAGCCCGATCACGGCAACCAGGATGAACCCGAAAAGGATCAGCCACGCCGCCAGGATAGCGATCAGGCTGAGGGCCAGCGCGGCCAGGTCCTCCCCGAGGCTGAGGAGCGGGGTGGTGAGCGGGGCCAGGGGCGGGGCGGCCGCCTGCACCACCCGGCGCAGCATGGCTTTTCCTCCATGAACGCTTCCCGCGATCAGCAGGCCACAGGCCAGCGCCAGGATGGGATGGAGCTCGCGGATCGCCCCCGTCTGCGCGCCGAACAGGATGGCCCCTGCCGCCGGACGGACAAAGGTTTGCAGAACATCGTTGGCGGCGTCCACCGTCGGGATCTTATCCGCCAGGAACTCGACGAGGGCCAGGACGGCCAGCAGGCCGAGGATCGCCGGATGGGTCAATGCATCGTAAGGGGGCGCGAGTTGAATCCAGTCGGTGAAACGGGCCAGCAGCGCCACGACCAGCAACGGGATATAGGCATTGAGGCCAGCGGCAGCCGCCAGCCCGAAGGCCGACAGGAGGGCATAGGCCGCTTCCATAGATGGTCCCCCGTTCAGCGGCGCAGGTGGAGGATCCGTCGAACGCCCCCGGAGCGCCGCGCCTGATCGATCATCTTCTTGACGCCAACGGTGGGCAACAGAGCGACCGGGTAAAGGACATAGCGGAGATCGCGCCCCAGGAGCAGCGGCAATAGCGGCAGCCAGATCATCCCCACAAAAAGGCTTTCATCCCAGCGATGGGTCAGACGATAGGCCAACAGGAACACCGCGATGGCAAGCAGGGTCTCCCAGGGCATCAGGGCGAGCAGCACCCCGAGGGTGGTGGCCATCCCCTGGCCGCCGCGGAAACGGAGGAAAGGGGAAGTGTCATGGCCCAGCACAGCCGCCATGCCGGCCAGGAACGCATAGGGCTCCGCGAAACCCAACGCCTGGGCCCAGCGCACCGCGGCGTAACCCTTAAGCATATCCAGGACCGCCACGATCACCCCCCAGCGCCAGCCCAGATGCAGCCACACGTTGCGCGCCCCGGGGTTCCCATCCCCCACCGTCCGGATATCCAGACCGGCCACCTGCCGGGCCACCAGATAGGCGGTCGGAATCGATCCCAGCCAATAAGCGGTGAATAAGACCGCGAGCATGATGCCCTCCCGAGGAGCGCGAACGGGATGGAGCGGGGCCCTTCCAGGCGGATGAGGGCTCGCTCAGACCCCGCCCCCGGAGATCACCGCGATCAGCTTGATTTCATCGCCATCCTGCAGGACGGTGTTTTCATGGAGCAGTTTCCCCTCCCGCACGGCCAGCGTGATCTCCGGGTTCAGGCCTACCTGTTTCATGGCCTCCCGGACCGTCAGGCCGGCCGGCACCTCAAAGACCTGGTTGCGATAGATCAGGCGAACCATTCAACCTCCTTTCTAAAGGCGTCGGATGAATTCGACCTCCATGGGCCTCCGGCCATCGGCCGGCCTGCGCCGGCCGAAAGGTTTTGGCGTCGGCGAAGGCCGACGCCGGGCGCGCAGCGCCCATGGAGGCCGATTTCCATCGGCGTGAGGGGCCAACGCCCGGCGCGCGGCGCCCAGCGGGGCTGATTTCCATCGGCGCACGGAGGGCGCTTCGTTCGATCCCGATGTTCATTATAGCCCGGAGACCCTCCATATTCCTTCAGCACTGGAATTTCATCACAGACACGCAGCGGGATCATCGCTCGATGGCGACCTGAGTTATGATAGGGAAGATGACCGGTTCGGGAATCCCGGTGGAGAGGTGGACGATGGAGCCACGTTTGCCCCGCGGGATGCGGGATATCCTTCCCGAGCAGATGATGTTGCGCCGGTATGTGATCCGCACCTTTGAGGAGATTTTCGAAGCCTATGGCTTCGAACCGCTCCAGACGCCGGCGCTGGAGCTGCGGGAGACCCTGATGGGCAAATACGGGCCGGACGCCGAGAAGCTGATCTATGACGCCCGCCACCGGGAGGGAAAGGAGGAGCTCAGCCTGCGCTATGATCTCTCCGTCCCCCTCGCCCGGGTGGTGGCCATGTATCCGAATCTCCCCCGTCCCTTCAAGCGGTATCAGATCGCCCCGGTCTGGCGGGCGGAGCGGCCGCAGAAGGGGCGTTACCGCGAGTTCTATCAGTGCGACGCCGATATCGTGGGCACATCCTCGATGGCCGCCGACGCGGAGATCATCGCTCTGATCGACGAGGCCCTCACCCGTTTGGGGTTCCGGAATTTCGTGATCCTGCTCAATGACCGGAAGCTGCTCGCCGGCCTCGGCCGCTACTCCGGGGTCCCGGAACCGTTGCTGGGAAGCCTGTATCGGGCTATCGATAAGTTCGATCGCCTCGGCCTGGAGGGCGTCCGGGAGGAGATGTGCCGCTATGGGATCCCGGAGGAGGTTATCGATCGGATGCTGGAGCTGCTGCGCATCGAGGGGGAGAACGCCGACCTGCTGGAGGAGCTGGCCCGTCGGATGCAGGCGGCGGAGATCCCGGAGGGCCTGGAGGGCATCCAGGAGCTCCAGACGCTGTTGCAGTTCCTGAACGAGATGGGCGTGGCCCCGGAGCGCTACCGGATCTCCTTCACCATGGTGCGGGGCCTGGAATATTACACCGGCCCCATCTTCGAGACCGTGGTCACCGAGCCGAAGATCGGCTCCATCACCGGCGGCGGCCGTTACGATGGCCTGGTCGGCCTGTTCGCCAAACAGAGCGTCCCCATGACCGGGACCAGCTTCGGGATCGAGCGGATTATCGATGTGATCCAGGAGCTGGGGATGGCCCCGCCGGATTTGCCCCGCACGCCGATCCAGGTGCTGGTGACCGTGTTCGATGAGCCCCGCATGGGCGCTTCCATCGCCCTCGCCCGGATCTTCCGGCAGGCAGGGCTTCACACGATGTTCTATTTCGAACCCCGCCGTCTGGAGGCCCAGCTGCGCTACGCCCACCAGAAAGGCATCCCCTTCGTCGCCATCCTCGGGCCGGACGAGGAGGCCCAGGGCGTGGTCACCGTTCGAGACATGCGGAGCGGGGAGCAGCGAACCCTGCCCCCCAAGGAGGCAGCGCGATGGATCCGAGGGGCCCTGGAAGGAGGTGGCCATGGCGGATGATCGGATCGGGGTGATCGGGTTGGGGTATGTGGGGCTGCCGCTGGCGGTGGCCTTCGCCGAGGTCGGCTGCGAGGTGGTAGGGGTGGATGTGGACGCGGAGAAGGTGGCCCTCTTGATGGCCGGGCACAGCCCGATCCGGGATGTCCCTTCGGAGGCGCTCTGCGCGGTTCGGAAGGCGGGACGGTTCCAGGCGTCCATAGATTACGGCGCGCTCCGATCCGTGGAGGCGATGTTCATCTGCGTGCCCACGCCCTATGACGCGATGCGGGCGCCGGATCTTTCCTACGTAAGGGCAGCGGCGGAAGGGATCGTGCCCTATCTGCGGCGGGGACAGCTGGTGATCCTCCAGAGCACGACGTATCCAGGGACCACGGAGGAGGTGGTGCGGCCCATCCTGGAGCGAAGCGGGCTGCGGGCAGGGGAGGATTTCGATCTGGCCTTCTCTCCGGAGCGCATCGATCCGGGGAACCGGGAGTGGACGGTGCGGAACACGCCAAAGGTGGTGGGGGGCGTAACGCCCCGGAGCACCGCGCGGGCGGCGGCGCTGCTCAGGCGGCTGGGGGCGCCGGTTCACCCGGTGTCATCACCGCGGGTGGCCGAGATGAGCAAGCTGCTGGAAAACATCTTCCGGAGCGTGAACATCGCCCTGGTCAACGAGCTGGCGCTGCTGTGTGAGCGGATGGGGATCGACATCTGGGAGGTGATCGAGGCGGCGAAGACGAAGCCCTTCGGCTTTATGGCCTTCTACCCGGGGCCGGGGGTGGGGGGGCACTGTATCCCTGTGGATCCCTATTATCTGTCGTGGAAGGCGCGGGAGTATGACTTCTACACGAAGTTCATTGAGCTGGCAGCGGAAGTGAACCAGGCGATGCCCTTCCACGTGGTGCGTAAGGTGGAGGAGGCGCTGGACCGGTACGGGGGGCGAGGGTTGCGGGGGGCGCGGGTGCTGGTGCTGGGGGTGGCTTTCAAGCGGGAGGTGGACGATGCGCGCAACAGCCCGGCGGAGCGGATCATGGAGCTGTTGCTGGCGCGGGGGGCGGAAGTCGCCTATCACGATCCATATGTGCCCCGGTTCCGGGTAGGAGGGAATGTGTTCTGGCGGGAGGAGCGGGAGATGACGTCTGTGCCCCTCGAGGAAGGGCAACTCCGATGGGCCGATGTGGTGGTTATCGTGACCGGCCATCGGGTTGTGGATTACGAGCGGGTGCTGCGGACGGCGCGGCTGGTGGTGGATACCTGTAACGCCACGGTGGGGATCCCCCACCGCTCCGCCCGGATCGTCCGCCTGGGCGCCCCGATGCCCGAATGAAACGCCGGCCGGCATTCCCCCGGCTCGCCGTCGTCCTCTCCAGCTCCTAACGACCGATCGATCGTTACCATGGAGGAGCAAAGATCCGTGGAGGCACCTCGCACAACCACAACGGTTTCCAGGGGCCGTTTATGGGCCGCGCGCATCGCCGTGGTGATCATCCTGATCGGCGCGGTCTGGTTCACCCTGCGCTACCGGGATCGTTTTCAGGAGTGGGCGCGCTTCGGCTACCCGGCGATCTTTCTGATCAGCGCGTTGACCAACGCCACGCTGATCCTTCCGTTGCCCGGCCTGGCGGTGACCACCCTGGCCGGCGGGATGTTCAACCCGTGGATCGTGGGCGTGGTGGCCGGGCTGGGCCAGGCCGTGGGAGAGCTCAGCGGCTACCTCGCCGGCTACAGCGGCCAGACCCTCGCGGAGGAGCTGCCTCATTATGAGCAGATCGCCCGCTGGATGCGCCGCTATGGCCCCGCGATGATCTTCATCCTCGCCCTCGTGCCGAACCCCCTTTTCGACGTCGCCGGAATCGTGGCCGGCTCCACCCGGATGCCGTTGCTTTTCTTTTTCCTCCCCTGCGCAGCCGGGAAGATCCTCAAGAACCTGATCGCCGCCTGGGCAGGCTTCTACGGGATCGAGCTGCTGCAGCGGTGGTTCGGCGAATGATCCATCGAGGATCCCGGATGAACCGGAGGGTCTCCGGTCAGATGGTCTGGGGGCTGCCCGCTGTCTTCGTCTTGCTGGCCCTGGTCCCCCTGATCTTCACCCCCGGGATCCTGATGCGGGGGGACGTGGCCCTGTATTTCTACCCTTACTGGGAAGCGGCCGCCCGGGCAACCCGCGAGGGTCGCCTCCCCCTGTGGAACCCGGATCTCTTCGCTGGCGTTCCGTTCCTGGCCAATCCGCAGGTCGGCTTCTTCTATCCCCTCAATCGAGCCCTCTCATGGCTTCCAGTTCCCCTCGCCTGGAAGATCTCTATCCTTTTCCACGCCCTCTGGGCCGCCTGGGGCATGTTCGGGCTGGCCCGGAGGTTGAGCCACCGGACCGCCGGGGCCGTTGCGGCTGCAGTGGCCTACGCCCTGGGGGGATACTTCCTGGCCCAGGCGGAGCACATCAATCAGTTCCAGGCCCTGGCCTGGCTGCCGTGGATGGCATGGGCGTGGGCGGCGGGCTGGCCGGCCGGCGTGGGGCTGGCGGGAGCGATGCAGATCCTCTGCGGCCACGCCCAGACGGTCATGCTCTCCTGGGCGGCCCTCCTGATCTTCTTCGCGCCCTCCCGGGGAGAGCGCTCCGCTCTGTCAGGATGGATCCGGGCGTGGAGAACCGGGGTGCTGGGCGGAGCGCTCGCGGTGGGCCTGAGCGCGATCCAGTGGCTCCCCAGCCTCCAGCTCGCCCAGGCCTCCATCCGGGCAGGCGGCCTTCCCATGAATGAGGCCCTCTCGTTCTCCCTCTCGCCCGCGCTCCTCGGCCGCTCGTTGCTCCCCGGACGGGAGGCCCCTGCCTTCACGGAGTTCACCGCCTATGTGGGCACCCTGGGGCTGCTGGCCCTGATCGCAGGGATCGGCCGGCCGGGCTGGGGACGCTGGGGGATGGTGGCCGGGGTGGGGTTGCTCTTCGCCCTGGGCGCTTACAACCCGCTTTACGTGCTCCTCACCGGGCTCCTCCCTCCCCTGCGCGCCTTTCGGGTCCCGGCCCGGTGGCTGGCTCTCTGGGCCTTCGGGGCCGCCCTGGGGATCGGCGCTGGCTTCGATCGGGGGTTCGCGGAGCTCCCTCGCCGACGGCTCGCCCTCTGGGCTCTGGGGGTCCTTGCGCTGATGGGCCTCGCCCTCGCGGCCGCGCCCATCCGCCCGCCCGGAATGACTGGCCCCCTGGGGCCAGTGGATCCTTCCCGGATGGCGCTCGGATTGGGCCTTCTTCCGGCCGGGCTCCTCCTGGCGAAGCGGCTTCCCCGGGGATTCTGGCTCGGGCTCTGGGCCGCCGAGCTCATCGGGGCGGCGTGGGGACTTCCCCTGAACCGCCTGACCGCCCCCGAGGCATGGCGCGATCCCCGCCTCCCGGCGGTGGTGTTACGGGATCTCCTGACCCAGGAAGGGCCATGGGCCGGGCGGATCCTGAGCGTGGTGGATCTGCGTTTTGATCCAGGGGATCTCAGGGAATGGCGGAGCATCTTCCAGGGCCGGCTCTCGTCCGAGGGCTTTGAGGAGTTCCTGATCGCCACAAAATACAAAGAAGCCCTGGTCGCCAACCTCCCGATGGCCTATGGCCTGCCGACGGTGGATGGCTACGATGGCGGGGTGCTCCCGTTACGGCGCTACATCGGGCTGGTCCGCCGTTTCGTCCCCTCAGACCGCCTGTTGATGGACGGGCGGCTATGGGAGACGTTGCCCGCCCTTCCAGATCCCCGCTGGCTGCAGATCCTGGGGATCCGCTGGATCGTCATGGATCGCCTGCGCGATGAGTGGATCGAGGGCGTGTTTTACGATCGCGGCGTCGTGGCGGATGCCTGCTCGCCGGAGCCCATCGAGGCGGGACCCTTCCCTCCATTGGAGGCCACCGAGCTGCGCATACGGATCTCCTCGCCGTTCCCGCCTCGAACCCCCCTGGGGACCGCGGAGCTCCAGACGATCGAAGGGGATATCCTATCGCTTCCGGTGGAAATGGGGGAAGCCGGACGACCCGCTGTCGTCCGCTGGGCGGCGCCTCGCCGGATCCGCCATCTGATCCTGCATCCGGATCCCGGAAGCTGCGCGCAGGGCGGATGGCAGGTGGAAGGCGGCGCCCTGGTGGATGGGCGGACTGGCGCGTTTCAGGCGCTGGTCCTGAGCCCGGGCGGATCCTTCGCGCTGCGCTATGCCGGGGATGTTAAGATCTACGAGTTCCGGAAAAGCCCGCCTCGCCTTTACGGCGTGTGCGCCGCCGCGTTCGCCCAGAGCGAAGCGGAGGCCATGGCTCGCATGACCGATCCTGCCTTCGATCCATCCCGGATGGTGGTGATCGAAGGGGAAGCGGGTCGAGAGGATGGGGCACCCCGCCTATGCAGGGTAGAGGTGCGATGGATCCGCTTCACGCCGGAGATCCGCGAAGCGGAGGTCCGTTTGGAGGAAGCGGGATGGCTGGTGCTGCTGGAATCCCGAGATGGGGGATGGCGGGCATGGGTCGATGGGCAGCCGGCTCCCATCCACCCGGCCAACGGGTTGTTCCAGGCGATCCAGGTCCCGGCGGGCGTTCATCGGATCCGCTGGGAATACCAACCGGGATCATGGCCGCTGGGGGTCGCAGTGACCGCCATCAGCCTGCTGACCGGGGTGGGAACCTGGGGATGGCATCGGGCGGGGGGCAGAAAGCCGCCCGAGAGGGAGGCCCGGGAGCCCACGGCGATCCCCTGAACGGGAAGCGATCCGGCACACACCCGCCCCGTCGGAGCCGATCGTTCGCTGCGCTACAATAGAAGATGATAACAAAAGTGTGGCTCGAGAGCGGGTTCCCGGGAGCAGGGGGTTGGGCCGATGCGATCTATGAGAAGATGGCGGACCGGGTCATGGCTCGTGCTGATCGCCGCCTTCGCGCTGGGCCTGCTGGGATGGAAATGGCTTCTGAAGGCGTCCGTTCCGATCATCGGGTTCTGGCTGGCGCTGATGGCGCTGTATGGTTTCCTCCTGTTTCAGCTTTTCTATCCCCTCCTGGCCCCCGCCACCGAAGGCGAACAGGATGATCTGCGCCGAGCGTTCACGTATTTTCTCTTCGGGAGATTACAAGCCCTGGGCGCTGTGGATGCCGGCCAGCCGCGGAATCCTTCCGAACCCCGAGCTGGGCCCGGGCTCTGGCTCCTGGATGCCCGGAGCGCCCTGGCGATCGAATGCGAGGGGCGGCTGACCCGGATCGCGGGGCCTGGCCTGGTCTGGATCAGCGAAAGGGAACAGGTAACCGCCTTCGTGGACCTTCGCCCTCAGGTGTTTCCTCGAGCCGACGCCTCCCCTCTTCAGATCCGCACGCAGGATGGGATCCTCCTCGATCTGGAGCTTCGCACCGCTGTCTCCTTCCTGGCTCAGAGAATCCCCCATGAATTATCCCGACGCTCCCCATATTTCGATCCTCCAGATTCGATCCGGTGGGTCATCACCCAGGCATGGCAAGCCGCTCGTGTCGATGAGGATCGTGTCCTCCAGTGGTTTGAGCTTCCCCATGAAATGGCGCGCCGAGAGCTGGCGATTCGGATGGGGAACTGGCTCTTTGATCAGCTCTTCCTCTTTGATCAGCAGGGTTATGGGGGAAAGCCGCCTGCCACGCCATTGGCCCGACTGGCGGAGAGGATACGGGCGACCCTTCATCGGGATCTGATCCGAATGGGCATTCGACTGAATCGTCTGCGGGTCACTCTGAAAAAGGTGCCGGAGGAGGCGCTCCGTCAGCGGGTGGAGGTCTGGCGCAGCCAGTGGGCCGCCCGCCTGGCCCGGTGGATCGGCCTGGCGGAATCAGAGATGCTAATGGAATACGCCCGCGCTCGCCATGCCTCCCAGATGGAGATGCTGCAGGCGATCAACGAGGTGCTCGCCGCGTATCCGGAGGTCCCGCCTGACGTGATCCTCCTGCACTTCCTGGAGACCCTGGACGCCACCGTTCGACAGAGCGGCTTGGCGCTTCCGGAGGAATTAAGGCAGCTGTGGGATTATCTGCGTGGCAAGGAATCGGGTGCCCCATGAAAGGCTACGCGCGATCCGAGGCCCAGAGGATGATTGGCTCGCCGATACGAGCCGTGCTGCTCCTGACGATCAGCACCTTCTGCTGCCTTCTGCCGTCGGCGTTCTTTGTGGCATGGCGCGCCTCCCCGTCGATTCGCGAGCTCATTCCGGGGTTATTCCTGGGGCTGCTCGTGGAAGCAGCGCTGTTCACCTTCTTCACGATCCAGGCTGCCGCTTTCATGGAGCGTCTGTATCGGATCGCCCGGGGCCAGGCCGTCGAATGGATTCTCCGTTCGCTGTTCCTTTCGGAATCGGAACTCCCAATCGGCGAGGTGCGAAACGGGGATCTGACGCCCGCCACCCGGGGTTCGGTCCTGATTCGCGTGGGCGGACCGGGGACACTGATGGTGCATGAGAGCAACCTGGTTCTGCTGGAACGGGGCGGCGGCTTTGCCCGCCTCCTCGGTCCCGGCCGACGGCTCCTCCGCCGCTTCGAACGCCCTGCCCTGGTCCTGGATCTCCGACCTCAATCCCGCCGGCGGCAGGTGAACGCCTGGACCCGCGATGGCCTGCCGGTTCGGAGCACGCTGTATTTGAGCTGCCGGTTGCGCTGGCAACCGAACGAGCCGGGGAATGAGGCCCGCTTGATCCGCATGGCCTATCAGCTCGATATGGGATCCCGGGAGAAAGGCTACGGTATCGATTGGGCGGGGGAGCTGGCCGACGAGGCCCGCGCCCTGCTGGCCCGCCGTCTGGGAAAGCTCTGGTTCGATGAACTGTGGTCCCCTTACCTGGCGGCCCTGCATGCTTCCCCTTCCCCTGGGCCGCGTGTCCTTGGGGAGCCCTCCCCGGATATGCAAACCCCCGAGCTCTGGGGGATCCCCGAACGCCCGCCCGAAGATGCCCCGATCCCGGCACGCTGGGAAGAAATCCGCCAGGAGATCCGAGCGGAACTCGAACAATGGATCCGCGACCATAACTGGGAAGTCGAGATCCTGCATTTCGCCTTCGACCCGCCCGTCCCCTGGCCCGAGGTGGAACCGATGATCCGGGAGGCCTGGATGGAGCACTGGCGGGTGCCATGGAGGGGATGGGCAGTGCATCTGCAGTCCCGCGCGATGCGAGAACAGGTGCGCCAGCGGGAGCTGGCCCGCGCCATGGGGCAGCGCGAGCTCCTCGAGGCGATTGTCACAGTGGTCCAGCAGGAGCGGCCCCTGGAGGACCCCCAGCGGGGGCTGCAACGGCTGCTGCTGCGCCTGGTGGAGCTGATGCGGCACTGGTCGCATCCCGATTCCGAATTGCTGACGCCCACGGATTTGCTCGAGCTGGTCCATCATCTCCGGCGTATGATGCAGCGCCCCTCTCCCGAAGGAGGAAGCGATGTCCGGGGATCTCCTCCCCCTTTCCCGACTGATCCGGGCCTTGAATGAGAACGCTCATCCGGGTCTGCAACGCTTAAGTGATCTACTGAGCGAGACCTCACCGGATCGAGGGGAGCTCCGCCGCCTATGTCAGCTGTTGATCTCCATCCCTGCGGAGGACGCCGTCCGGCCGGGGGAGGCTTTCCGATGCCGCCTGGGAGCTCAGATGGTCCAGATGGCACTGGATCGGGAGGAGCCGTGGTTTTCTCCGCGTGCGGCCCAGCGGCAGCTCAGCGCATACTGCCGCGCCCTTCGCCTTCACGGCCTGGCGCTCCCCGAGGCCCTAACGGCCTTGCTCGGGGCCCGATGGCTTCGGCCTCACGATCCGGCATGGGCCCTGGAAATGGCCCGGCGCGCAGAGGGCATCCTGGAGGATCTGAGCCGCGCGGCCACGCTCCAGGGGAGGCCCCATGCGGAACTGCACGATGCGATCCGGCAGGCCCGACAGCTCATCCAGGAGATCCTGGAGGATTCCCCTCGCGTCCCCCCTGAAGAGACGGCAGGGGCTCCGGGGATGCGGTGGTCTGCATCCGAGCTCCCTCCATCCATCTCCCCGGAAGAAAGGATCCCGGCCCTCGCGGGGCCGCTCCGCCCGGCGAAGCTTTTCTTGGCCTCGTTCACCCTGCTGCCCGACACCCATCCCCGGGCTGGCGATCTGCAGTTCCTGGACTCGCAGACAACCGCACGTCAGTCGGACGAAGCCGATGTGCTGATCGAAACGCTGGAGGTGGACGGTCGAATTCATCAACTCTATGTGGAAAAGGACATGGAGCCCATCGTCCGCGCTCGTCCGGATCAGATCTTGGTGCTCCGCGTGGAAGGCGATAGCATGCGGGAGGCCGGGATCGAATCGGGAGACCTGATCATGGCACGACGCGTTTCGGGCATGGAAGCACGGGATCCCTCGTTCTGGGTTTCGCTGGTCGGGCGGCTGGTGCTGGCGGTGCTCGTGGAGCGGTATCAGAGCGAGACGCACCAGGCCTTTTTGATCAAGCGCTTAACCCGTCGGAACGATCAGTGGTTGTTATGCCCGGAAAACCCTGCTTTCGAAGAGATCCCCCTGGAGCCCGGCCTCCACGAGCTGCATCCGGTCCTCGCGATCCTGAAGCCGGTCACCTCGTGACAGGGACGCCGTGCTTCGAAAGCCTGAAGGAGAAACATGGCTCCCACGGCCCGAGGGGCCGTGAGAAAGAGGATCTCCCCCCTTTTTCTAAACCCGTGGAATTTGCTGCACATATATGCTAAGATAACCATGCCGCCTTCCCTCCACTGGAGAGGAGATCCCCCGCGCATCGTCCGGAATCGCAACAGGACGTACGCCGTTGGGCTCCAGTTCCATGATGATCCCTTCCGCAAAAGCCCCAGCTGGAGCCCAACCGCGTGACTCCTGGAGTCGAGAAAGATCGAAGCGCCGGTCAGATGGTCTTTGGATCTGCTCAGAATGAGGGAATGAGATGCCCTTCGATTCGATTCTGATCCCGGTGGAAGAGGTGGAGGCCGCCGCGACGTTGCTTCCGCTGGCCCGGGCGTTGCTTCCTCAGGGCAATGGAGAGATCACGCTGCTGGGCCTGGTCTCCCTTCCCCCGGGTATTTCCCTCAGCCACGGCGCAGCGGCGGCGCGAGGGCTCCGCCAGCGCCTGATGGCCCTCGCGACGGCCCATCCGGAACTCCCCCTTCGCGTCCGCCCGCGCATCCGCGTCTCCCACACCCCATGGGAGGAGGTGTTGCACTTCCTGCAATCGAACCGCGTTTCCCTCATGCTCCTTCCATGGGATGGAAATCCAGAGGGATGGATGCTGGGCGTCCCTCTCTCCCGGGTGCTTCAGGAAGCGCCATGCGACCTTCTGCTGGCCCGGGGCTCGATCGACGCCCCCTGGCGGCGGATCCTGCTGCCGGTGCGGGGCGGCCCCTACACCCAGCTGGCGCTGGAAGTGGCCCTCACCCTGGCCGAAGCGTGGGATGGCCAGGTCACCCTGCTCCACGCGGCCTCGGAGGCCCGACGGATCGCCGCGGCGTTCCGCCCGCTCGCCCGGCAATTCCCCCGCATCACCCGCCAGATGGTGGCCCACAGTGAGGTCGCCCAGGCCGTCTTAGAGGCGCTTCCGCACCACGATGGGATCGTGATGGGCGCCTCCACCCGGCCAGGGGGCAACGGACCCCAGCCCCTGGGCCCTCTGGCCCGGGTCCTGGCGGAGGCGGCATCGAAGCCGCTGATCCTGGTGAAATCCGCTCGAGCCTTCCTCCCCGGGCAACCCCGTCCCCGGGGGGCGCCGGCCCAGCTTCCCATCTCCGTTCTGGTCGACAAGTGGTTCGCAGAGAACACCTTCGATGCGGAGGAGTTCAGCGACCTCCATGAGCTGGTGGCCCTGAAACGGACCCAGGGGGTGACCATCAGCTTAGGACTGCCCACCCTCAACGAGGAAGCGACCATCGGTTCGATCCTCGCCATCGCCCGGGAGACCATGATGGAGCGCTACCCCCTCCTGGATGAAATCGTGGTGATCGATAGCGCCTCGACCGATCGGACCCGGGAGATCGCCCGGGCGATGGGATTCCCGGTCTACATCCATCCCGAAGTCCTCCCCGAGGTAGGGTCCTACCGCGGGAAGGGGGAGGCTTTGTGGAAAAGCTTGTATCTCTTAAAGGGGGACATCATCGTCTGGACGGACACCGACATCACCCATTACCATCCCCGCTTCATCTATGGATTGATCGGCCCGCTCCTGCGCTCGCCCCGCATCGGCCTGGTGAAGGGCTTCTATCGGCGGCCCATCCGGATCGGTGAGAAGCTGCAGGCCGGAGGCGGAGGGCGGGTGACGGAACTGGTGGCGCGGCCCCTGATCAACCTGTTCTTCCCCGAGCTTTCCGGCCTGATCCAGCCTCTCTCCGGAGAATACGCCGGCCGGCGGGAAGTGCTGGAGCAGGTGCCGTTTTTCACCGGCTATGGCGTGGAGATCGGCCTGCTCATCGACATCCTGGAGCGCTTCGGCCTCTGGTCCATCGCCCAGGTGGATCTCCAGGAGCGGATCCATCGCAATCAGGACCTGGAGGCCCTGTCCAAGATGTCCTTCGCCATCATCCAGGTGGTGATCCGCCGCCTGGAAGATCGGCACAAGATCCAGCTGCTGGAGGAGGTCAACCGCTCCATGAAGCTGATCCGCCACGAGCCGGGCCGATACTATCTGGAGGTGGAGGAAATCGGGGACGTCGAGCGACCGCCGATGATCACCATCCCGGCCTATCGAGAGAAATTCCGAAAGGCGGAGCGGGCGATCGTGTCCCCTTGAGCCCTGCCCGATCGGCGCATTCTCCCCGCGGCTTCACCGCCGGGCGAAAACCCACTGCTCAGGAGAGGACCGACATATGGAAAACGCGTTGCGGTTTGGGACCGTGGGCAGCCCTCTTTCGACCCCACCACGGCCGGGAGGCACCGTGGGGGGAATTCAGCGCATCCACGAGCTGGGTCTGGAGGCTCTGGAGCTGGCCTGGGTGCGCAGCGTGCGGGTCTCGGAGGCAACCTGCCGTCAGATCCGGGAGACAGCGGAGGCCCTGGGGATCGCCCTCAGCGTCCACGCTCCGTATTTCATCAACCTCAATGCCCAGGACCGGGCCGGCTATCGAGCGAGTCGGGAGCGCCTGATGGCCACGGCCCGGGCAGGCTATCAGGCCGGCGCCCGGGACATCGTGTTCCATCCCGGCGCGTATCAGGGCGCACGGCCGGAGCGGGCCTATGAGACGGTGCGCCGGCGCCTGCAGGAGATCGTGGAGGAGCTCCGTGAAGAGGGAGTCGAGGTCATCCTGCGTCCTGAGACCATGGGGAAATCCGCCCTCTTCGGCACCTTGGATGAAGTGATCCAGCTCTCCCGGGATATCCCGGGGGTGCTCCCCTGCATCGATTTCGCTCACCTGCATGCGCGGGCGGGGGATGGATCCTTCAATTCCTATGAGGAATTTATGGATGCGCTGCGCCGGGTGGCAGCCGGATTGGGCCCACGGGGCCTCCAGGAGCTCCACATCCACGTCTCCGGCATCGCCTACACCCGGAAAGGGGAGCGTCACCACCTGAACCTTCAAGAGGCCGATCTCCGCTATGAGGAATTGTTGCAGGCGCTGATCGATACGGGTGCCCGGGGGCGGGTCCTCTGCGAGAGCCCGAACCTGGAGGAGGATGCATTGTTGTTGCAGGAGACATATCGGCGGCTTCTCGCCGGAAAGGGATAAAAAAATGAGGGGGGCGGCTTTACCGCCCCCCTCGCTCTGTAAAACGAGTGCCGGGCGACCCGCAGTTATTTGAGCGTCATCAGGAACGCGATCAGATCCGCCAGATCCTGAGCGGACATCTGATTGCCCAGGGTGGCCGGCATCTTGGAGACGCCGGGGGCGGCAGCGTATTTATCAGGCTCCACGATATAGGCGTTCGGCTGCTGGATGGACTCGCGGATATATTCCTCGGGCGTCTTCGCCTGGCCCCTGTAATCCGGCGCCCGGATCCGCTCCGCAGCCCAGGTGGCGATCCCAGCTAAGGAGGGGCCGACCAGGACCTCGCCCGGCTTCAGGCTGTGGCACGCCTTACAGGAAGCGGCTGCGCCGCTGGCCTGCTTGACCTCCTGATTCCACAGGGCCTCGCCCCGCTTGGGATCTCCTGGCGGCAGCGGTTTCGTGAGATCTGTCCCCACCGCTTCGAAGGCAGGTGTGGGAGTCGGCGCCGGCCCAGCCGTCTGCCAGTTCAGGATAAACTCCACCAGGCTGTCGATCTGATCCGGCCGCAGGGGTCCGCCGAAATCCTGGGACCAGGTGGGCATCGGATCCGCGTAGACCTCATTCGCTCGATAGGTGCTGCGGATCGGACGACCGGCCGCGATGGTTAGCTTGATGAAGTTACGCAGGGAGTTGGCATAGTTCTGGTTCTGTTTGAGCGCTTCATAGTGCTGGAACACGCCGGGGTTCAGATCGGGCCCTTTCCCCGGGACCCCCTCTCCATTTGGGCCGTGACAGGTGCTGCAATACTGCTCATAAAGCAGCGCCCCGTTTTCGATCGCCTTCGCCTTATGCATGGCCTCGAAACGGGCCATGCGCTGCTCCTCAGTGAGCCAGACCATGCCAATGGTGATCACCGTAGCCAGCGTCAGGATCGTCGCGCCGATGATCCGCCGAGTCGCTAAATCGAACATCGATCCCCTCCGCTTAGGTCGGCTGTGCTCTACCCTGGCTCACTCCCCACCGTAGCCGCCATCCCGATGGAGATAGATCGCCCGCTTGGACTCTTCCATGACGGGTTTCCCCTCAGGATCCAGAACGGGCTGGCCGTTCTTCATCTGAGCCCAGCGGATCGCGATCTCGAACCGCTTCAACCCGGGCTGGGCCTCACTGATGCGCACGACGGCATAGCCCTGAGGCAGGTGCGGATCGGTCTCGATGCGGTGTTTCAGCTCCTCCAGCACCCGGGACAGCTTGGGCGCATCTGCCGGCGGCTGGAGATTACGGGTGTCATAGGTTCCCGGAATCAACTGCTCATAGGGGATGGTGCGCACTCGACCCTCGCCGTAAAGCGGGTCCGGATTCAGAGGCATGAACTCCTGGAGCACCTCCACATCAGCCGAGGAGGTGACCGCGAAGGCCGGCGTGCCCATATAGGTGAGCAGCGTCCATGCGGCCACCCCGACCAGGCCCGCCACCAGGGCCTTGCGTCGATGGGAATAGCGCCGGCTGATGTTGAAGTCCAGATAGGGCATGATCAGCAGGAAAAGCAGGATCAGCCCGGGCAGGATCACGCCCATGAACGTCTTGCTGTTATAGATGGTGGAAGGTGGACTGGGCAGACCCAGGCGATCCAGCGCCAGCAGGAAGGGATCTTTCAGCAATCCCTGGAGCCAGAGGAAATACCAGGGCGCCGTGGTGTGCAGCGGCGTGTTCAGCGGATCGGCGTGCTGCTCCAGCGGCGCGTCATAGAAGAAGGCAGCTCCGATGACCAGGAAGGCGATAAGGGCGATCCCCCACAGCGCCTCCTGGATAGCGATGTCCGGGATGTAGGGCACCCGCTTCTCCGGCGGGACCTTACGGGCCGTGTCATCGCCCACCGCCTCCATCTCCGGCGGCAGCGAGAGGCCGTGACGCACCACCTTGTAGTAGTGCACAAAGAAGACAAAGAACAGCAACAGGGGCAGGAAGATCACATGGAGCAGATAGAACCGCAACAGACCGGCTGCGCCGATGTCGGGTGCCCCGCGCAGGATCAGGTTGACGATCCGCCCCAGCGCCGGCGGCGGCGTGGCTTCGGCCATGCTCGTCCCAATGGTCACCGCCCAGTAGGACAGCTGATCCCACGGCAGCAGGTATCCGCTGAATGAGAGGAAGAGGGTGAAAACCAGCAGGATCACCCCGGTAGCCCAGGTGAACTGACGGGGGCGCTTATAGGAGGCGGTGAAAAACGTGCGTAGCATGTGCAGCATCACCGCCACCACCATCGCCTCCGCCCCCAGCCGGTGAACATCCCGAACCAGCTGGCCGAAAGGGACATTGTTCAGAATCCGGAGCATGTTTTCATAGGCCACCAGGGGCGAGGGCGTGTAGAAGATCATGAGGAAGATGCCGGTGATGGTCTCGATCAGGAAAAGGTAAAAACTCAGCAGCCCCAGCCGGAAGGTAGGGTAGAGCCGGGTCACCGCTTCGTGGTAGAAGGAAGGCTTGATATGGAGGATAAAGCCCTCCGTATGGGGCTTCACCCGCGGGTTAGGTCGGGGCGGGGGCTCGCCCCGGATGATGTTGCGCACCTCGGTGAGCGGGATGCCCGCGGTCACCCGGGTGACCAGCTCGTCCAGGTGCATAAAGATCACCCGGCGCCATCCGTATTGCTGAACCTCTTTCTGCAGGGTGGGAATCGGTTCGGGCCACCGCAACGCCATCGGATCTCCTCCTCGCCGCTCCGGAAGGTCGCCTCAAGGGCAAAGAAAACCATCGGGGCCAGAAAGGGCCTTAAGCCCGCTTCTTCTCCGCCGGCTTGCCCAGGATCTTCCGCCCAGTATCCACCTCGATGATCAGATTCGGATCGGGAACCGGCAACGGGTTCCCCTCCGGATCCGTTTGGGCCACAACGCGCCCGCTGGCATCCTTCAGGTAAATCACAAAGCGATCCAGGTTCCGTGGGGCCGGCCCCTCAATGTAGGTCCCGTCCAGCTGGAACTTGGAGCCGTGGCACGGGCACTCGAAGCGGAAGTTGCTGGGGACCCACTTGTAGAGGCAACCCAGATGGGTGCACACTTTATAGATGGCCAGGATCCCTTTCTCCGTATGGACCAGCCAGATCTTGGCCTCCGGGAATTCCTCCGGGCCCTCGCCGACCTTGGGCAGCACATCCCCGGCCCGCCCGAAGGGAAAGATCCCGCCGAACTCCCCCACTTTGAAGCGGGGAAGGGCGAAGAGCACGCTTAAACCGCCCAGCTCCGCCATGAAGAGGGCCATGGAGGCCGCCCAGACATAGGTGAGAAACTCCCGCCGGGTGATGCCCGGCGCCGCCGCTGTCGGAATCGCCTGTGCCTCCGCCATCTCTCCCTCCCATTGATCTTTCCAGCTCATCGATCGGGATCGCCCCGGAGCTCGACCATCCGAGATGGCGCCCTCCTCGGACCACCGCCAAATTCAGCAGGGCCCTCCTGTTTGCCGCATGCGGAGCCAGCGACGACCGCATCGGCAAATTGAGGGTGAACAGGTTAGCACCAATCGCCCCATTCCCCCGCAGAATGCTCCTCCAACCGACTCGCGTTAACTATAACATAAGGCCAGCAAGGGCGTCAATCACTCCCGATGAAAATCTGAAATTGAGCTCCAATTAGGACGGGGGAGGGGTCACGCTGGCGTGGTCTGGCCTCCCTCGGATCCTATCCAGAGGACCCCATGGCCCAACGGGGCGCGGAGGAGGGCCCGCATGGGGTTCCCTTTATGAACCCGAGGGGCGAAGGATGCGGTCTTCGGCGCTCTGGGCCCATGCTGCCAGCGCTTTCAACAGCAGCGTTCCGTAACTTCCAGGGGGCAACTCAAAAACCAGGGTGGCTTCGCGTCTGTCCGGTTGGAGATCCTGAAGATAGAGAACCCGCGGCCGGCACCAGGCAGGCCGTCGGGTCGGCGGGGGCGCGTCCTCCAGCAGCGCCCCCTTCCGGAAATGGGAGAGGGTTAGCCCTTCCTCCGCCAGGGCCGCGGCCATCGCCTCGGACCATGGGGATTCATACCGGGCCCGCCGATGGGGCAATTCCAAGATCATCTCCATATCCTGGGGTGGTTCCAGGGGCGCCGGGAATCGCTCTCCCCGGATCTCCACCTCCAAGTGGGGAAGCGATATCCACGCCCATCGGAGGGCCCGGTTCCAGATCCAGGCCCGATAGGCGTCCACCCATAAGGCCCGGAGGCGCGCGGGGATGCGTCGCACCGCTCTCCGCCAGTCCGTCGGATGATCCTTGAGAAAGGTGAGCACGCTTCGATAATTGGATGGGCGGGGCGCTCGTTCCTGCATCGCCGCCCAGTTCCCCCACCAGGCCCGGGCTTCGGCTTTGAAAGCCCGCACCCCTGGCGGATCGCCCGCCATCGGCACGGTCAGATAGATCCAGAGGACCTCCTCCGCCTGGCCCAGGAGGAGCGGCCGGCCGATAAAGCCCGCCTCTGGGCTCCATGATCCGAAGCGTTGATCATCGAAATAATTGGGAAAACCACGGATCGCCAGGGCGGCCACCGCCGCCGGCAGCCGCTCGATCTCGAGATCGTCCAGCTCCCGGAGCCGCACCACAAACCGGTTCCCCCGCAGATCCCAGGGACGCAATGGGCGATCCGCCTCACCAATACGGACGGCTTCGAAGCCATGGCCCTGAATCCGGTCCGGCCCCCGGCCCCGCACGGCGGCCATCTGAACCGCGACGGCCTCTCGATCCTTCAAAGCCGGAAAGATCACCGCCCGCTGGGGGACGCCCAACCGCGCGGCCAGCTCCGCCTGGACCTCCAGCGTGGTGCGCCCCTGCTTGCGCACCCGATACAGGACATATGGACCCCCAGGCCGAAGGGGGAGATCCACAAGCTCTTCAACCTGAAAATCTTCGGGGCGGACTTTCCAGCGCACGCCTGTTTCCGCAGACGAAGGGCTTGCGCCACCGGGAGGCCCAAACCGCTCCTTCCTCCCCACCCTTTGGGTCACAGGGGGAGAGCCCCCCTCGGCATTCGGGAAGCAGCCAGCGGCCCGCTACCGGGTGAGGCAATGCCCCAACGGAATCAGGCCGCGACCCGATGGAGCAGCCCCGCTTTATTTTCCGACCGAGGTCACCTCCACCGGCCCGATGCGCTTGCCTTTGAGAACCGCACGCACGGCGTCGGCGAAGCGGTTCAGCGTCTCGTCTACCACTTCCGGGGTATGTGCGGCGCATGTGAACCACGGCTCCCGGGGATCCACCTCAAACATCACGCCGCGCTCATAGCATGCCAGGCCGATCTCGGAATACAGCTCGATATCGCTGCGCATGGTATCCCGGTGATCCCGCGGCGCCCCTTCGAAATTCAACAGGAAGCTGAACATGTTCGGATGGCCGGAGACCACATGGGGGATGCCCGCTTCGGCGAGGATGTCGCTGATCCCTTTCATCAGCCGCTTGCCCGCCTGGGCGGCCCGCTCCAGCGCATCCGTCGTCTCCAAGATCTCCAGGGTCGCATCTGCGGCGGCGGTGCCCACGACATTCCCGTTATATGTGCCGGCGTGGGCGACCGCACCCGGCTCGATGGTCATCATGATCTCCCGCCGGCCGCCGATGGCGGCGATGGGGAAGCCGTTCCCCATCGCCTTGGCGTAAGTGACCAGGTCCGCCCGCACGCCAAAGAACTCCTGCGCCCCGCCCCGGGCGATGCGGAAACCGGTCTTGACCTCATCGAAGATCAGGACGATACCGTATTCATCGCAGAGGCGCCGCAGGAAGGGGAGAAACTCCGGGTGGGGCATGATCGCCGCGCTGTTGCCCAGCATGGGCTCCACGATGATCGCGGCGATATCTCCCCACTTCGCCCTCACCGTCCGCTCGACGGCCTCGAAATCGTTGAAGGGGAGCGTGATGACCAGATCGGCGATCGCCCGCGGGATCCCGGAGCTGGCCACTACGGGAATGGGGTGACGACGGCTGCCCATCGCCTGCCGGAGGGCCATGGCGGTGGAGAAGAGCAGGTAATCGTGGTGGCCGTGATACTGACCCTCGAACTTGATGACCTTTTCCCGACCCGTGTAAGCCCGGGCGATCCGCAGGGCGTGCATGGTGGCTTCCGTCCCGGAATTCGAGAAGCGCACCATATCCACACCGGTCATGCGGATGATCCGCTCCGCCGCGCGGATCTCCCATTCGGTGGTGGCTGCGAAGATCACGCCGTCGCGGATCGCTTCGCTCACCCGCTCCACCACCCCAGGGTGGCCATGGCCCAGGATCACCGGGCCGTAGCCTAGGCGATAATCAATATAGCGGTTGCCGTCCAGGTCATAGATGTAGGGGCCTTCGCCGCGGCTGACGACGATGGTCTGATCATCGCCCCAGTAGCGGAAATTCGAGGTGACCCCCCATGGCATCACCTCTTTGGCGCGACGGAAACGCTCTCGGGTTTTCGGCCAGTGGCGCATGGCAGCCTCCCCCATACAGGTTTGCGGGTCATTCCCTTTCCTCAATGATCTCAATGCCCCTTCGCGCCAGCTCCTCGAAGAATCGCTCGGGCGGGATCGCCCGTTCCGGCGGCACCACGCCCCGGGCGGTGATCTCGCCGCGGGCGATCATCTGGGCCGCAATGCTCAGGGGCACACCGATGTTCCGGTAATAAGCGGCCTCCCCACCCCACACGTCCTGGGGGGGATGGCGGTTGTGCAACCTCACGGTGCGCGGACGTCCGTCCTTTCGGCCATGGACTTCCACCACGAGCCCATAGGCCCAGATCGGATTCGACCGGGAGGCGGGGAGGGCCAGCAGAAGGCGGGCGATCAGTTCAATGGCGGGATATGTGCGGTCCTCCATCGGAACCGGGGTGGAAGAGAGGGCTCCCATTTCATACAGGGTGCGCATCGCGCGCATCACATGGGGCGGGAAGCATCCCCGAACCGCCGCCCGGCGGAGGCCCGGAAAAGAGCGGGGTAAGGTTCGGGCCTCATCGTGGGGCACATAATACACCGTTTGCTCCCCGATCTGTTCGTGGAAGCGAACCCGCTTCTCTCCAGAGAACGGCGGAGCCGGCCGCCAGGCCCCATCTTCCCAGTAAACCATCGCGCGTTCCGGCTCCTCCGGGTTGAACTCCCACAGGGTGGTGCGCAGCAGACCCGGGGAAGGGGCCAGGCACCGGAACGCGGCGAAAGCGATCTCGATCGCCTCGACCTGGTCCAGATGGCGCGCCCCATGGGCGGCCATCACGTTCGTGGTCCCCGGTGTCGCGCCCACACCGGGGATGAACACCATATCCCTGGATCGGGCCTGCTCATCCAGCTCGAATTGCGCCTCATCGAAGGCGAGATCCACTCCACTGACCCCGGCTTCCACGCATGCGCGCGTCACCAGGACGTCGTAAGCGAAGGGGAGGCCGTTCATGACCACATCGAAACCGCGGATCTGGCGGACAAGGGCTTCTTCATCCCGGACGTCCAGGGGGATCACCCGGAGGCGCGGGTCTCCGATCTCGCGGGCGAGGCGCTCCGCCTTCTCGGGGTCGATATCCGCGATCACGATCTCACGGAAGAGGCTGCCGAATTGACACAGATCCCGGGTGGCCTCCCGGGCCACCGCCCCCGCTCCACCCAGGGCCAGTATCCGCATAGCGTCCTCCTGAAGGGGAAGAATGGAACCGGTGTTCGCACGGCCGGATCGACTGCCGGGAAGGTCCCTCTGGAAGGATGCCAGGTGCCCACCGCATGCCGCTCCGCCTGGCAGATCGGAGGAGCCGTCCGCCATGGAGGCCCGGCAACGGAGGAAAACAGCAATCAGCCCTCCGCCATTGCCCAGATAGTCCAAAATTAAGCTCCCCCTTCCCTAAGAGGGAAGGGGGTCAGGGGGTTAGATCCGAGAACCCCTCCGCGGCTCCGTCCAGCGGTGGCAGGTCAGCCAGGGAGCGCAATCCGAAATGCTGCAGGAAGAGCATCGTGGTCCCATATCGGATCGGGCGGCCGGGCCCCTCCGCCCGGCCCACCTCCTCAATCAGGCCCCTCGCCAGCAAGGTCCGCAGCACCCCCTCACAGTTCACGCCCCGGATCGCTTCGATCTCCGCCCGGGTGATGGGTTGCCGGTAAGCGATGATGGCCAGCGTCTCCAGGGCCGCGGTGGAGAGGCGGGTGCCTCCGTTGAGGCCCAGGAAGCGCCGCACATCCTCGGCCGCCTCCGGGGCCGCCACCAGCTGCACTCGATCCCGATGGCGCTGGAGCCGGAGCCCTCGCTCCCTCAGGCGCTCCTGGAGGAGGTTCAACGCCTCCTCAATGGCCTCTGGAGGCACCTCCAGGGCGCGGGCGAGCTGGGCGATGGTGGGCGGCTCCTCTGCCACAAAGAGCAACGCCTCCACCCGCGCATCCAGCGGGAGATGACCGTTTGGCAGAAGAGATGTCAGGAACCGCGCCTTGATTTCGGACATGGAGTCGCCTTCGACGGATCAGCCACAGGGGTATAGGGACCACATTACGATCCTGCTGCTCCTCAGTATA